>DATFRX010000519.1:0-6591 GCA_035262905.1 Nocardioidaceae bacterium | reverse complement strand
GTCGGTCTCGCGCTGCGCGGCTACCGCCCGGTCTGCGAGATCCAGTTTGACGGCTTCGTCTACCCGGCGTACGACCAGATCGTCAGCCAGGTCGCCAAGCTGCGCTTCCGCAGCGGTGGCAAGCTTCCGATGCCGATCGTGATCCGGATCCCCTTCGGCGGCGGCATCGGCGCGGTCGAGCACCACTCCGAGAGCCCCGAGGGACAGTTCGTCCACCAGGCCGGGCTCAAGGTCGTGTCGTGCTCCAACCCGGTCGATGCGTACTGGATGATCCAGCAGGCGATCGCGACCGACGACCCGGTCATCTTCATGGAGCCGAAGCGCCGCTACTGGGAGAAGGCCGACCTCGACGAGTCGCAGACCGAGGCACCGCGCGGGCTGCACAGCTCGCGAGTCGTCCATGAGGGCACCCACGCGACGGTGCTGGCGTACGGCCCGATGGTCAAGACCAGCCTGGAGGCGGCGATCGCGGCTGCCGAGGAGGGCAAGAGCCTCGAGGTCATCGACCTGCGGACGCTGTCGCCGCTCGACATGGAGCCGGTCCTTGCATCGGTACGCAAGACCGGCCGGGCCGTCGTCGTCCACGAGGCGCCGGTCACCCTCGGCCTCGGTGCCGAGCTCGCCGCCCGCATCACCGAGCACTGCTTCTACTCGCTGGAGGCGCCGGTGCTCCGGGTCGGCGCCTTCGACACGCCGTACCCGCCGAGCCGGGTCGAAGAGGAGTACCTGCCCGACCTCGACCGGGTGCTCGACGCGGTCGACCGTACGCTCGCCTACTGAACCCGGAGGGAGTCAGGTGTCTGACACGCGAGAGTTCAAGCTCCCCGACGTCGGCGAGGGTCTGACCGAGGCCGAGATCGTCTCCTGGAAGGTCAAGCCCGGCGACGCCGTCAAGGTCAACGACATCGTCGTCGAGATCGAGACCGCGAAGTCGCTGGTGGAGTTGCCTTGTCCGTTCGGCGGCACGGTGGCCGAGCTGATGGTGCCGGAGGGCGAGACGGTCGCCGTCGGCACGCCGATCATCTCGGTGAGCACCGGCGCCGGAGGAGCCGCGGCTCCGGCCGAGGCAGCACCGGCGGCCAAGGCGGCCCCGGACGAGTCGGTGATCGAGACCCCGCCCGACGACGAGGCCATCGAGCCGGGCCTGATCGGTGGGCCGGCGCCAGGCGGACGTACCTCCGTACTGGTGGGCTACGGCCCGCGTACGACCGAGGCGAAGCGCCGGCCCCGCAAGGGCGCCGGCAGCGGCGTGTCGTCCGCGGCTGCGCGGCAGGACGTGAACGCCGCGTTCTCCACCGCTCCCACACGGGCGCCCGAGGTTCAGGCCGAGGAGGCCGAGGAGGCCGCGCCGGTCGTGCCCGCGGCCAAGGGGTCGCCGCAGCCGATCCGGGTGCTGGCCAAGCCGCCGGTACGCAAGCTAGCCAAGGATCTCGGCGTCGACATCAACACGATCGAGCCCAGTGGGCCCGGCGGCGTCGTGACCCGAGCCGACGTGGAGGCGGTCGCCAACGGTGCGGTTGCCGCGCCGGCCGCCATGGTTCCGGCCCGGGCGCCCGGTGCCGAGGAGACTCGGATCCCGGTCAAGGGCGTACGCAAGATGACCGCCCAGGCGATGGTGTCGTCGGCGTTCACCGCCCCTCACGTGACCGAGTGGGTGACGCTCGACGTCACCCGTACGATGCGCTTCGTCAAGCGGCTCCGGCAGCAGCGTGAGTTCCGCGACGTCAAGGTGTCTCCGCTGCTGGTGATCGCCAAGGCGGTGTGCCTCGCGGTGCGGCGTACTCCTGAGGTCAACGCGACCTGGGACGAGGCCGCTGGCGAGATCGTGCTCAAGCACTACGTCAACCTCGGCATTGCGGCCGCGACGCCCCGCGGTCTGGTCGTGCCCAACGTCAAGAACGCCGACCAGCTGAGCCTGCGCGAGCTGGCCGACGCGCTCGGCGAGTTGGTCGCGACCGCGCGGTCCGGCAAGACGCAGCCGGCCGAGATGGCGGGCGGCACGTTCACGATCACCAACGTCGGCGTCTTCGGCGTCGACAGCGGTACGCCGATCCTCAACCCGGGCGAGACCGGCATCTTGGCGGTCGGTGCGATCCGCAAGCAGCCCTGGGTGGTGGGCAACCGGATCCGGCCTCGCGACGTCACGACGCTGGCGCTGTCGTTCGACCACCGGGTCGTGGACGGTGAGCAGGGTTCGCGGTTCCTTGCCGACGTGGCGGAGCTCCTCCAGGACCCGGCCTCGGCGCTGCTCTACTGAGCGCTGATGCGATACCACGTTCTCGTGGTACGTACGCACTCCGCATGGCGTCGATCCCATGCACAGTGCGCCCTAGCCATGCGGAGTGGGCTCGTCGCGAGGACCTGGTCCAGTGGCGAGCCCTACGAGGCGGCGGCTGAGAGGGCGGTGGCCGGAGCCAGCTCGACGAGCCGCTCCAGCCGGAGCCGGGTCTCCTCGTCGACCGGGCTGTAGGTCGTGAGCTGCGCGACCCCGGTGCGGCCGAGCCAGAGCTTGGTGGCGTTCAGATGCAACTCGCCGACCAGCTGGTTGCGGAACCGCTTGACCGCCATCGCGGCAGCCGTCACGTCGTGGCGCTCCCATCGCTGGGCGAACTCCGGCGAGGCCGCCAGCAGCCGGTCGACCAGCTCGATCCACATCGGGTCGTCGAGATGCGTCGCCATCCGGGCCCGCAGCTGCGCGACCAGGTAGTTGCCGGCCGCGTCCCAGCCGTCGCAGACCTGGAGCCAGGCCGGATGAGTGAAGAACAGCCAGATCAGGTTGCGCTCTTCGGGCGGGATGCGGTCGACGTCGTCGACCAGATAGTTGTACGCCCGGTTGTAAGCGAGCAGATCGAACCGGGGCGAGCTCACCAGCGCGGGGAACGGATCGAGCTGGTCGAGGACGTCCTGGAGGTGATCGGGCAGCATCGCGCAATCGGCGTCGGGGGCGAGCGGTGCGATGCCGGTCAGCCGAAACAGATGCTGTCGCTCCTGGTGGTCCATCCGCAGGGTGCGCGCCACCGCCTCCAGGACTTGCGCCGACGCGTTGATGTCCCGGCCCTGCTCGAGCCAGGTGTACCAGGTCACGCCGACGCCGGCGAGCTGGGCGACCTCCTCGCGCCGGAGCCCGGGCGTACGGCGGCGGCTGCCCGGTGGGAGGCCGACATCCTCCGGGGTGATGCGTTCACGGCGGCTGCGCAGAAAAGTCGCCAGCTCGTGTCGGCGCGTCTTGCTACTGTCGCTGGACGTATCCACCTGGCCATGGTGACCCACCATCGAGCCAGTTACCAGGGTGGTACTGATACCTGGATAAGCAGGCTCTCACTACCAGGTACAAAATCTGCCCACTATCGATGACATGGCCTTGAGAACCCCCACTCGTCCCCTGCCTGCCTCGCCCGAGACCGACCAGGGCGAGCTGAGCTTCATCGGCCTGCTCGCGGTGCTGGGCGCCGTGCTGTTGCCGATCCTGTCGTTCTTCAGCGTCAATGTCGCGCTCGGTCCGATCGGCTCCGAGCTCGATGCGTCGCCGGGCATGCTCCAGCTCGTCATCGCGGGCTACGGGGTGCCGTACGCCAGCCTGGTGGTGCTCGGCGGCCGGATCGGCGACGGCCGGGGACGTCGCCGGTTGATGGTGATCGGCCTGATCGGCTTCGTCATCACCTCGATCGGCTGTGCGCTGGCGCAGACGCCGGAGCAGCTCGTCGCGGCCCGCGTGCTCCAGGGCTCGGCGGCGGCACTCACCACGCCGCAGGTGCTCGCCACTATCCACGCGACGACCAAGGGTGAGCGGCGCGGGCGCGCGGTCGGCATGTTCGGCGCGACCGCCGGCATCGCCACGGTGCTCGCGTTCCTGGTCGGCGGAGCGCTCACGTCCTCGGACCTGCCGGGGCTCGGCTGGCGCAGCGTCTTCTGGCTGAACGTTCCGGTGGGACTGCTCGTGATCGGGGCGGTCCTGAAGTGGGTGCCCTCGACGAGCGCAGCCAAGAAGGTCCCGGTCGACATCCTGGGCACCCTGCTGCTGGCGGCGTCGATGATCCTGCTGGTGCTCCCGGTCACCGAGGGCCGCGCGGTCGGCTGGCCGACGTGGACCTGGGTGATGCTGGCGGCCTTCGTCCCGGTCGCGCTGGCCTTCGCGTGGAGTCAGTGGAGCGCGGAGCGACGCGGCTCGATCCCGCTCGTACCACCGTCCCTGCTCCGGCTGCGGACGATGGCGGTCGGCCTCGCGGTCGCGGCACCGTTCTTCGCCGGCTTCGGCGGCTTCATGTTCGTCTACGCGTACGCCGCCCAGGGCAGCGCCGGCATGAGTCCCTGGCAGGTCGGTGTGAGTCTGACGCCGCTCGCGGTGTCCTTCCTCGTGTCGTCGTTGCTGTCAGCGCGGCTGGTCACGAAGTACGGCACCGCGACGCTCAGCTTCGGCGCGCTGCTGGCCGCGGCCGGCTACGTCGTGCTGATCCTCCAGGTCGCCAATGCCTGGCCGCAGTTCGACACCGTCGACGTGACCCTGGGCATGCTGATGGTCGGCCTCGGCCAGGGCCTGTTGATGCCGCCGCTGTTCGGCATCATCCTGAGCCAGGTACCGACCGCCCAGGGCGGGCTCGGCAGCGGCATGCTGATCACGACCCAGCAGATGTGGCTGGGCCTCGGTGCCGCGCTGGTCGGTTCGCTCTACCTGTCACTGGCCGAGAGCTCGGCGGGATCGCAGTCGTTCACCGTCACGGTCGCGATCGTCGCCGCAGCGCTGGTCATCATCGCCGGTCTCAGCCGCTATCTGGTGCCCCGCAAGGCCGACGCGTAGCCGCCCGCTCCACTGGCGGTAGGCAAATCCCGAGACACGCCGGCGTGTCTCGGGATTCGGCTACCCCCACGGGACTCGGCCCGCGCAAACGCGTCGGTTGACAACGCATGCATCTTGTATCTATGATGTACACATCATGAGTGCAACAGCCTCGGACCGAGCCTACGATCACGTCAAGCACGCGATCCTCGACGGCTCCTTCGAAGGCGGTGCACTACTCACGGAGGGTGAGATCGCTGACGCGGTCGGGGTGTCACGCACCCCCGTTCGCGAAGCGATGCTCCGGCTCCAGGTCGAGGGGATGCTCCGGCTCTACCCGAAGAAGGGCGCGATGGTCGTGCCCGTCACGGCCGCCGAGGCCGATGCCGTACTCGAAGCCCGTGCTCTCGTGGAATCCTGGGCGGCGCCACGCGCTGCCGCCCGAGGTTCCGAGCTCGCGGACGAGCTCGAACCGTATCTCACGCAGATGCGGGAGCACCGCGAGAGCGGGTACGTCACCGGCTTCTCCGAGGCCGACCGGACCTTCCACGAGCGAATCGTTGCCTCGGCCGGCAACGAGATCCTGACCCGGCTCTACCGCTCGATCCGGGAGCGCCAGATCTGTATCAGCGCGGCCGCCATGCGGCTGTCGACCGAGCGGATGGACCTCGCGATCGACGACCACATGAACCTCGTCGACCTGCTCCGCGACGGGGACGAGGCCGGATTCGTCGCGATGTCCCAACAGCACCTGCAGCACGCCGTCGACAACGCGCGGAGCAGTCATTGACCTGGTTCCTCGCGAGACGGCGTGCGCTCGCGGTGTGGGCCGCTGCCGTCGCGGTCTACATCCTTGCCGTTTTTCACCGCACCTCGTTGTCGGTCGCCGGTCTCGTGGCCGTCGACCGCTTCGACATCTCGGCGTCGCAGCTGGCCGTGTTCACCATGGTCCAGCTGCTGGTCTATGCCGCGATGCAGATCCCGGTCGGCGTCTTCCTAGACCGGATCGGTCCGCGCCGGATGCTGACCGGCGGCCTCATCCTCATGACCGGTGGGCAGCTCGCCTTCGCGATGGTGTCCGCGTACGGTCCGGCGCTCGGCGCGCGGGTCCTGGTCGGCATGGGCGACGCGATGGTGTTCGCGAGCGTGCTGCGCCTGGTGGCGTCGTGGTTCGCGCCGGCCCGCAATCCGCTGGTCACGCAGGCCACCGGCATGTTCGGGCAGCTCGGCGCGATCGCGGCGGCGGTGCCGATGTCGGCGGCGCTGGCCACCCTCGGCTGGAGTACGGCGTTCACGCTGACTGCCGGTCTTGGCGTCGTTCTGGGTCTCGTGCTGTTCCTGGTCGTACGCGACACTCCGGCCAGCGAGGTCAAGGCCGAGCCGCCGGTACGACTCGCGGTCGTCGCCGAGGGCCTCAAGTCGTCGTGGGCGCAGCCCGGCACCCGGCTCGGCCTCTGGACGCACTTCACGACGATGTCCAGCGTCACCGCCATGGTGCTGCTGTGGGGCTACCCGTTCTTCGTCCAGGGTGAGGGGCTGTCGGGGAGCGAAGCCGGCCTGCTGCTGACGCTGGCCACCGTCGCCAGCCTGATCAGCGGACCGTTGATCGGCTCCCTGGTCGCTCGGCGTCCGTTCCACCGCTCGTCGGTCGTGCTTATCGTGATCGCGGCGATCGTGACAATGTGGAGCCTGGTGCTGGCCTGGCCCGGATCGGCTCCGGTGTGGCTGCTGGCCGCGTTGATGCTGTCGCTGGGCGTCGGCGGCCCGGCGTCGATGGTCGGCTTCGACTTCGCGCGTACGTTCAACCCGCCTCATCG
>DATFRX010000518.1:0-11242 GCA_035262905.1 Nocardioidaceae bacterium | reverse complement strand
GTCGAGCAGCAGCACCGACGGTTCGAGCACCAGTGCCCTCGCGAGCGCCACCCGCTGCTGCTGGCCGCCGGACATCTGGTGCGGTCGACGCTCGGCGTACTCAGTCAGCCGGACGAGCTCCAGCGCCTTCGCCACGCGGGCATCGCGGGTCTTCTTGTCCACGTCCTTTTGCCACCGCAGGCCGTACGCGACGTTCTTCTGCACGTCCAGGTGCGGGAACAGCGCATAGCTCTGGAAGACGGTGTTGACCGGGCGCTTGTGGGCCGGAGTTTGGGCCACGTCGACGCCGTCGATGAGGATCTGGCCGTCGGTGGGCTGCTCGAACCCCGCGAGCATCCGCAGCGTGGTCGTCTTGCCGCAGCCCGAGGGTCCGAGGAGCGTGAAGAACTCGGCGGGCTTGATCTCGAGGTCGATTCCGTCCACAGCGGTGACCCCGCCGAACTCCTTGCGGAGCCCGACGAGCGAGATCGCCCCGCCGGTATGTCGGGGCCCCGGTTCGCCTCGGGCCATGCGCGGAAGTCTAAACAGGGTCCGGACCGTTTGAAAGGTGTGACTGAATATTCAGTTAGCCCGCTCCGAGGATTGTCAGCGCAGAAGGCCGTCACCTAGACTGAACGATCATTCAATGACCCGTTCGGGTCGCGAGGAGAGATCGTCATGACCGCGACGGACACCGGTTCCATCACCGGCGCCGCACTCGACACCCTGATCGCCGAGGAGACCGAGGTCTTCCTGGCCCGGCAGCCGCGCAGCCGCGAGTACATCGAGCGAGCCCGGCCCATCCTGGCCGGCGGCGCCACCTCCAACTGGCAGATCGCGGAGCCGCAGGCGGTCTGGCTCAGTCACGGCGAGGGGTCGAAGGTCTACGACGTCGACGGGACCGAGTACAGCGACTTCCACGGCGGCTACGGCGCCGACCTGGTCGGCCATGCCCACCCCGCGATCGTGGCCGCCGTCCGTGAGCGAGTCGCCCTCGGTACGCATTTCGCCCAGCCCACCGAGGACGCGATCGTCGTCGCCCAGGAGTTGAGGGACCGGTTCGACCAGCCGCTGTGGCGGTTCGGCAACTCCGGCACCGAGGCGACGATGGACGCCATCCACATGATGCGGGCCGCCACCGGTCGCGATCGGATCATCAAGGTCGAGGGCTGCTACCACGGCCACCATGACTCGGTCCAGGTGTCGGTCCTCCCCGAGCCTGAGGACGAGATCGGCCCGGCGTCGGCCCCGATCGGCGTGCCCAGCAGCAGCGGTATCCCGGCCGCGATCATGGACCTGGTCTCGGTCGTGCCGTTCAACGACGTCGAGGCGGTCGAGCGGGTCCTGGCGGCCTATCCGGACCAGATCGCGGGCATGATCCTCGAGCCGATCATGATGAACGCCGGCATCATCCTGCCGGAGCCGGGCTACCTCGCCGCACTTCGTGACACCCTGCATCGCCACGGCGCCCTGCTGACCTTCGACGAGGTGAAGACCGGCTTCACGACCGGCCCGGGCGGCGTGACCCAGCTGTCCGGCGTCACCCCGGATCTGGTCTGCCTGGCAAAGTCCCTCGGCGGCGGCCTGCCGACCGCCGCGGTCGGTGGCACCGAGGCAGTCATGTCGATGATCGCCGACGGCCGTTACGAGCAGGTCGGCACGTTCAACGCCAACCCGCTCGTCATGGCGGCGGCCCGCGCCACCCTCACCGAGGTGCTGACGCCGGACGCCTATCGGCACCTGGACGCGCTACGCGACCGGCTGCAGACGGGGCTGGACGACGTCATCGAGCGGTCGGCGATGCCCTGGCGGGTGATCATGGCCGGGGCGAAGGGCTGCGTGTCGTTCCTCCCGCAGCCGATCCACAACTTCCGCGACTTCGCGCTGCTGGACGGCCGTTACGGTCACGCGCACTGGCTCGTACAGCACAACGGCGCAGTGTTCCTGCCGCCGTGGGGGAAGGTCGAGCAGTGGCTGGTCTCGGTCCAGCACACCGACGAGGACGTGGACACCTTCCTCGCCAACTTCGCCCAGCTCACCGACCGGCTGCTGGCGGAGTCGTCGGCCTAGCCGTCGGCGCCCCCTCCTCGGTTTTGCGCAGTTGTTGTGGGTCGACGGTGCGGTTGACCCACAACGACTGCGCAAAACCGAGGGCGGTTCAGTCGTTCTTGGGCTGGCTCTTCCAGGGGAAGCCGAGCGAGGACGACGCGAACCGCATCGCGACCTGATAGGCGCGCTCCGGGTCGACCACCGGGTCGTCCAGGGCGGTCTGGATCGACAGGCCGTCCATCAGGGCGGCGAACGCGATCGAGAACTCCTCGGCGTCGACGGTCTCGATCTCGCCGGCGTCAACGCCTTCGCGTACGACGCGCGCGATCATCGCTCGCCACCGCTGGTCGAGCTCCACTCGGTCCTTCTTGATCGCGGGATGGCGGAAGGCCTGGGCCCACAGGTCGAACCACAGTCCCCACGTACCCGGCGTGTGGTCCTCGTGCTCGGGCAGACAGGTCCAGGCCACCAGCTTCTCGAGCCGGGTGACGACCGCCGTCGTCGACGACAGCATCTGCTCCGCAGCGGTGTAGAACTCCTGCTCCGAGTAGCGCAGCGCCTCGGTCAGCAAGGTGTCCTTCGTGCCGAAGTAGTAGACGACCAGGGCCGGACTCGCGCCGACCCGGGAAGCGACGTCGGCGATCCGGGTGTCGCTGAAGCCTCGCTCCGCGATCAGGTCGGCCGCGGCGGCCAGCATCTGATCACGGCGGACATCGGCGACCACCGCAGCGGAAGCCTTCTCGGCCATCGATCCCTCCAGTCGTGAGCGGGCCTGCTTGTCGCAGCAGAGTACCAAGTCATAGACTGAACAGTCAGTCAGGACGCCGGCCAGGCAGGTGATCAGTGACAGAGTCCGCGGTCTCTACCGGGGGGTCGGCGGCGTCCCGCGCGCGGCTCGCCAGCATGCTCGAAGCCCGCTCCGTCGCCGTCGTCGGCGCGAGCGACCGGCCCGACTCGTTCGGCCTCCGGCTGACGATGGAGGCGTTGCGGAGTCCGTCCGCGCCGACCGTCCATTTGGTGCATCCGACGCGGCGGGAGGTGCTCGACCGGCCCTGCGTACCGTCGCTCGCCGAACTCCCGGATCCGGTCGACCTGGTCCTCCTCGGCGTGCCCGACGCAGCGCTGGTCGACCAGGTGGCGCTGGCCTCCGAGCGCGGGGACGCCGGTGCGGTCGTCTTCGGGACCGCGTCGGGTCTCGGCCCGGAAGTGGCTGCCGCCGCTGACGGCATGGCGGTGTGCGGCGGTGGCTGCATGGGATTCATCAATGTGAGCCGCGGCGTGCGAGCGATCGGCTACCAGGAACGGCATCCGCTCCCGACCGGGCCGATCGCGATGGTGACGCATTCCGGGTCGGTGTTCTCGGCGATCCTTCGTACGCATCGCCGGCTCGACTTCTCGCTGATCGTCTCGTCGGGCCAGGAACTCGTCACGACCGCGGCCGACTACCTCGACTACGCGCTCGACATGGAGGAGACCCGCGTACTCGCCCTGCTGCTGGAGACGCTGCGCGACGTACCCCATCTGCGGGACTGTCTGGCGAAGGCCGCCGACCGCGATGTTCCGGTGGTGGCCCTGACGGTCGGCGGGTCCCCGACCGGACGAGCGCTGGTGGATGCGCACTCGGGAGCGGTCGCCGGTGACGACGCGGCCTGGGAAGCACTGTTCGACGCCTACGGAGTCCATCGGGTCGACGACCTCGGTGAGCTGGTGGACAGCCTCGAGACCTTCGCGATCGGCCGGCGGGTGCGCCGTGACGGACGGCCGCGTGGCGTCGCGACCTTGCACGACTCCGGAGCCGAGCGGGCCCTTGTCGCCGACGTCGCCGAGCAACTCGACGTGCCCTTCGCACCGCTGGCAGCCGAGACCCAGGCGACCCTGGAGGAGTGGCTCGAGCCAGGGCTGACGGCGACCAACCCGCTTGACGTGTGGGCCACTGGACTCGACACGGTTGGGCTGGTCACGAACTGCCTCGAAGCCCTGGCGCAGGACGACTCGGTAGGCGTGGTCGCCGCGGCACTCGACCTGGTGCAGGAGTACGACGGCGACATGTCCTATCCGATGGCGATCGAGGCTGCGCTGGCCCGTACCGACAAGCCGATCGTCGTGCTCACGAACCTCTCGTCGGCGGTCGACCAGGCGCAGGCCGACCAGATGCGAGACCTTGGCGTGCCGGTGCTCGAAGGCACTCGGTCCGGGCTGCGGGCGATCGGGCAGCTGCTCGCCGACGCCGAGCCCTGGCGAGCGCGATCCGGGCGGCCGGTCGACCAGGCGCGCCAGCACCGTTGGTCGCAGGCGCTCGCCGACGGCTCGGACATCGACGCCCTGGCACTGATTGCGGACTACGGAGTCGCCGTCGCTGCCGAGCGCGGGGTCGGCTCGGTCGACGAGGCAGTGCAGGCCGCGGCCGATCTCGGGTATCCCGTCGTGCTCAAGACTGCGGCCGACGACGTACGCCACAAGGTCGACGTCGACGGAGTACGCCTGGACCTGGCCGATGCCGACGAGGTGCGCGCGGCGTACGAGGACCTCGCGGGACGACTCGGCAACGAGGTCACGGTGCAGCGGCAGGCCGAGCCGGGGATCGAGCTCGCGCTGGGCGTCGTGCGCGACCCCCTGCTGGGACCGCTGGTCGTCGTCGCGGCGGGCGGCACGCTGGTCGAGTTGCTCGGTCAGCGATCTGTGGCGCTGCCGCCGATCGACCAGCCAGCGGCGGCGGAGCTGATCGACCGGCTCCCGTTCGCGCCGCTGCTCCATGGGCACCGCAACCAGCCCGCTGTCGACCTCGACGCCGTCCACCAAGCGGTGATGGCGCTGTCGGACATCTCGCAGGAGCTGGGCGACCAGATCGTGGCGGTCGACGTCAATCCGCTGATCCTGACGCCGAGCGGCGCACTCGCGGTCGACGCCCTGGTGCTGCCCGCCGCCTCCGACGCGCCAGAGCCCCGCGGCGCCTAGGACGCCGGAGGCTCCGGCACGTCGGAAGGGAAGGGAAGCGCGATCGGGTCGGCAGCCAGCCGGCTGCGGCCGTGCTCGTCGAAGCGGTCCAGGCCCAGCTCGGTGACGTCGAGGACGTCGGTGTCGCCGGTCAGCGCGAGATCGGCCGCCGCCCGGGACACGCCAGGACCCCACATCATCCCGTGGCCGCCTGCGGACGCGACGACGCTGCCCCCCACCGGACCGTCGGCATCGATCACGGGTCCGAGGATCGGCAGGTGGTCCGGCGTGAAGTCGATGGTCGCGGCCCACAGCTTGCGGAGGCCGAGCCCGTCGGTCGCCGGCAGCAGTTGCGCGATCCGGGGCCGGACCTTCTCGTAGTAGGTCCAGTCGAAGTCGACGTCCGTGCCCGGTGACTCGTCCGGGTTGCTCATGCCCCACAGCACGCCGCCCTCCTCGGGCCGCCAGTAGACGCCGGACGCGAGGTCGAAGACCATCGGCAGCCGGTCGGGCGCGAGATCCGGATGCGGCTCGGTCACGACCACCTGATGCCGCGAGCCGCCGGACGGGATCCGAACGCCAGCGGCCCGGCCAACTGCCGCCAGCGTCGGGCCGCCGGTGAGTACGACCCGCTCGGTCGCGATGTCACCGGCCGAGGTCCGTACGCCGCTGACCGCGTCCCCGTCGCGCAGCAGGCCGACGAACTCCGTGTGCTCGGCCACCACGACTCCGGCGGTGAACAGCGCGGCGGTGTATGCGAGCACATTGCGCGGCGGGTCGATGTAGCCGTCGCCCGCAGCGTACGAGCCGCCCAGCGTCTGGCCGGGCGCCATCGCCGGATTGAGCGCGTCGAACTCGTCCGGGTCCACCCACCGCACGTCGAGCCCGAGTGCCTGCTGCATCGCGATCCGGGCCCGGGCCGACTCGACCTCGGCCGGATCGAAGCACGGCATGAAGTAGCCCTGCGCGACGAACCCCGAGTCGATGCCGAGGATGTCCCGCTGACCGGCGTAGAACTCCCGGCTGTACATGCCGAGCCGGACCGCCGCCTCGGTCCCGCCCTGCGCCCGTACCATGCCAGCCGCGCGGGAGCTGGCGCCCGAGCCGAGCATGCGAGCCTCGACGAGGACAACCTGCGAGAGCCCGGCCCGGCGGAGGAACCAGGCGCACCAGGCGCCGATCGTCCCGCCGCCGACGACGACCGCATCGGCCGTGCGCGGGATCGTCGTGCTGCTGGTCACAGCTCAGCAGCGTCGCATAGACTGAACAGTCAGTCAATGAACGAGAGCAGGAGGCCAGATGTACGGCTTGACCGCCGCTGATCTGGAGATCCAGGCCCGTGCTCGCGGCTTCACCGACGAGCTCATTCCCTACGAGGCAGAGGCCGAGGCGAACGACGGCCGGCTGTCCGACGAGCTGGAGAAGGCGCATCACGAGCGGGCCATCGAGCTCGGTCTCCACGCGACCAACCTGCCCCGCTCGGTCGGCGGCCAGGGCTGTACGACGCTCCAGCAGGTGCTCGTCCAGGAGCAGGTCGGTCGGGTGACGAACGCCCTCGCCTGGTGCGTGGACACGCCGCCCGGCTGGTGGCCCGACGTGGCCAACGACTATCAACGCGACCGGTGGCTGCTGCCGACCGTCCGCGGCGAGATGTCGGAGTGCTACGCGATCACCGAGGAGGGCGCCGGGTCCGACGTCGCCGCGATCCAGGCGACCGCCCGGCGCGACGGCGACGACTACGTGCTCGACGGGGAGAAGTGGCATGTCACGTCGTTCGAAGAGGCGTCGTACGTCTTCTTCCAGGCGGTACTGACGACGGGGGAGTACGCCGGTCGGCAGGCGCTGTTCGTCGTCGAGGTCGACGCGCCGGGCGTACGGGTGGTGCGGACGCCGTCGTACACCCACAACATCGGTCATGCCCATCCGATCGTGGCGTTCGAGGGCGTACGCGTGCCCGCGAGTCATCTTGTCGGCACCGAGGCGGACGGCATGTCGTTCGTCTACGAGTGGTTCCGGTTCGAGCGGCTAATGGTCGCGGCCCGCTGCCTCGGCGCCACCGAGCGGCTGATCGACGAGGCCACCGCGTTCGCCAAGGAGCGGATCGTCGACGGCGCGCCGCTGATCGAGCGGCAGCTGGTCCAGGCGATGCTGGCCGACAGCCTGACCGAGCTGTTCGGGGCCCGGTCGATGACCTACGAGACCGCCCGCTCGGTCGACGGGGGCGTCGACGTCAAGGTGCTCCATGCTCGCTCGTCGATGGTCAAGCTCTGCGCCTCCGAGACGGCCGGCCGGGTCGCCGACCGCGCAGTCCAGATCTTCGGCGGACGTGGCTACATGCGCGAGAACGTCGCCGAGCGGATCTGGCGCGAGGTCCGGGTCGAGCGGATCTGGGAGGGCGCCAGCGAGATCCAGCAGCTGATCATCGCCGACCAGCTCGCCAAGCGAGGCCGGGCCGCACTGGTCTGAGGCTCGGAACTCTGTCGACCTCCGGCCCAGATCGATCCGAGCGCCGAGCGGCTCACCTTCGTCGTCGTCGCGCCCGGGCGGCGACCGCTGGTGCAAACCCTCGACCAGGACCCCACACTCCGGGCGCAGTGAGCCGTTCACCTACGGAGGGTGATGTCCGCGTCGGGTTCGGTTGTCAGGGTGAATCAGCGGCTCACCTGCGAACCTGACCTAGGGAGCGTGGCGATGACGGATCGCATCTCGGATGATGTCGACGACAGCCAACTGTTCGGCAACCGGTTCATCACCCAAGAGGTGCCGTCGAAGGACTTCCCCGATGGCGGGATGGCGGCGGAGGACGCGTTGCGGCTGGTGGCCGAGGACCTCGCGCTCGAAGGCCTGCCGGTCCGCAACCTGGCGACCTTCGTCACGATCTGGATGGAGCCGCAGGCCCAGAAGCTCATCGCTTACAACCTGCACCGGAACTTCATCGACCACGCGGAGTATCCGATAACGGCCGAGATCGAGCAGCGCTGTATCCGGATGCTGGCCGATCTCTTCCATGCGCCCGGGCCGACGACCGGAGCTCGTACGCAAGGCTCGTCCGAGGCGATCATGCTCGGCGCCCTCTCGCTCAAGTGGAATTGGCGCCGGCGGCGCGAGGCGGCCGGGCAGTCGACCGACAAGCCCAACCTCGTGTTCGGCGGCGATGTCCACGTCGTGTGGGAGAAGTTCTGCCGCTACTTCGACGTCGAGCCGCGGATCGTGCCGCTGCAGCCCGGCAAGTACACGATCGGGCCGGAGGACGTCCAGCCGCACCTCGACGAGAACACGATCGGCGTCGCGGCGGTGCTCGGCACCACCTTCACCGGGCACAAGGACGACATCGTCGGCATCAACGACCTGCTGGGGCGGGTCGAGCAGGAGCGCGGTCTGGTCATTCCGCTCCATGTGGACGCGGCGAGCGGCGGCTTCGTCTGGCCGTTCCTTTATCCCGACTCGGAGTGGGACTTCAGGCTCGACCATGTGCGATCCATCAACGTCTCCGGGCACAAGTTCGGGCTGGTCTATCCCGGCATCGGCTGGCTGATCTTCCGCGAGGAGTCCGATCTCGCGGAGGACCTGGTGTTCGAGGAGAACTACCTCGGCAAGACCGACAAGACGTTCACACTGAACTTCTCGACCGGGTCGGCGATGGTCCTGGCGCAGTACTACAACTTCGTTCGCTACGGGCGCGCCGGCTACGGGTACATCATGCGCAACATGCAGAAGAACGCCGAGGTGCTGGCGGACAAGCTGCGCGAGATGGATCTCTTCGACCTGCTCGGGGAGGACGAGGAGCAGTTGCCGCTGGTCGCCTGGAAGCTGAAGGACAGCTCGGCCTACAACGAGTTCGACATCGCCTGGCAGTTGTCTGCAGAGCGGGCCTGGATGGTCCCGGCGTACACCCTCCCGCCGAACGCGCAGGACGTGACGATCATGCGGGCGCTGGTCAAGGAGACGATGAGCCGCGGGCACGTCGACACCTTGGTCCGGGACATCGCGACTGCTTGCGACACCCTGGCCAGGAAGGGCGGCGCCGACCACGCTGAGCGCAAGCGCATGGTCACCGGACCTGGCCACTGACTCCGATCGTCACCGGTCAGGCGACCGGCGTACGGCGTAGCGCAGCACCGTGGTCTCGCCCTCCATCCGGGATGAGACCGTGTCGAGCCTGATCGGGGCACCGCCGGGGCGGTCGAAGAAGCGGACACCATCGCCGACCAGCACGGGCACGACGTGGACGACGATCTCGTCGAGGAGCCCGGCCTCGAGGCACTGCCGGGCGACAGTCGCGCCGAGAACGACGACGTTCGCACCGTCCGCCGCGTCCTTGGCGATCGTCACCGCCTCCTCGATGCCCAGGTCGAGGAATCGTCCGGTCACGCCCTTCACGACTGGGGGCTCGGCCGGCGGATCGTGGCGAAGCACGAAGAACGGGCCGCGAAACGCACCGCCGTAGAAGCCCGGCTGGAGCCGGTCCTCGACGTCCTGTGTACGCCGGCCGACGAGTAGGGCGCCGATCGATCCGACGATCTCTTCGATGGTCTCGCCCGAGCCGCCGTCGATGTCGCTGAAGACCCAGCCCATGTCGTCGTTCGGGCCGGCGATGAAGCCGTCCAGGCTCAGCACCGTGTGCCAGAGCAGCTTTCCCATCCTGCTCGCCTTCCCCTTGCTGACCTGCGCATTCGGCTGGAGTGACCGGGCCATTCGGCCCTATTCACTGAAATCGAGGGCGTCTGAGGATAAACGGTGACTGCGTTCAGGGCCCCTACCGATGGTGGCAGGCCGTACGAGCCGATGGGTTCTGGCCGCGCTGAGAGGAGCAACATGAAGCGATTCTTCCTCGGCGGTTTCGCGATAGCAGCCACGCTGGCGGTGCTCGGGAGCACCACTGCTCCGACGGCGTCGGCCAGCGTTGCCCGGCACCGGTCGGGCCGCGACTTCTGCGCAGGCTCGGCGAACGCCAGAGTGATGAAGGGAACCAGCAAGTGGACCGACCCCAACACGCTGACTCGCAAGCAGGCTGCGGCGCGGGAGGCACGGGGCCAGCGGATCCTTCGTCGCAACGGGATTCGCCCGCTTGCGCGGCCCAACGGCTCGGTGCGGATCAGGGTCCACTTCCATGGCATCACCGACCGAGGTGGTCACGGCTTCGTGACCAAGGGTCGGTTCAAGCGGCAGATCAAGGTCCTCAACAAGGCGTACAGCGGCCACACCAGCCCGAATGCGGCCGACACCCCATTCCGGTTCCGGCTGGCCTCGATCGATCGGGTCGCCAAGAACCGCTGGTACAACGCCAGCCCACTCAACAAGCGGGGCCGAAAGGACCTGCGCGAGATGAAGCGGGCGCTGCGGGTGGGGGATTCACGCGATCTGAACGTCTACACCATCGGCTTCGGGAACTCGCCCCTGCTGGGATTCGCGACCTTCCCGACGGACTACAAGCGGTTCCCGGGCCTGGACGGGATCGTGCTCCTGAGTGAAAGCCTTCCTGGGGGAAATGCTTCTGGCGGCCCCGGCGCCGTCTTCAACCAGGGCGACACCGCGACCCACGAGATCGGTCACTGGCTGAACCTGTACCACACCTTCCAGGGCGGCTGCAGTCGGCTGAACGACTACGTGACCGACACCCCCAAACAGGATGACGGCAACAACGTCTTCGTCTGCGACCCGACGCTGAACACCTGCCCGCCGTTCGGCAGCAAGTCGAAGGATCCGATCCACAACTTCATGAACTATGTCGACGACCCCTGCATGAACCAGTTCACCAGGGGACAGCGCGAACGAATGAACACCGCGTGGTACATCAGGCAGGCACTCTCGCACTGACCTGACGCATCCCCGGGGTCACGACGGCCGTCGAACCGCGGAGCCCTCGGTCTTTCGCCCATGGCCGAGGGCTTCGCCCTTCGATCCCACGACGATCACCGGAGTCATCCGCCACGGGTGATGCCGCGCCCGGGCATGGGAGCGGATGATCGGGACGAATGTTGCTCTGAGGGAGGACCGATGTCCGAATACGGAGGACCGGGCGCGACGCGAGCTTCCGGCCTGGAAGCGCCATCGGGCTGGGTCGGGTGGATAGCGTTCGCCGGGGTCATGATGATCATGCTCGGCTGCTTCCACGCGATCCAGGGTCTGGTCGCGCTGTTCGACGACCAGAAGTTCCTCGTGACCGACAACGGTCTGTTCGTGTCGGTCGACTACACCGCATGGGGCTGGGTGCATCTGGTCGGCGGCATCATCGTGGCCCTGGCCGGGGTTTCGCTGTTCGCCGGCCGGATGTGGGCCC
>DATFRX010000517.1:0-3820 GCA_035262905.1 Nocardioidaceae bacterium | reverse complement strand
CGACATCGCGGACGACCAGGCCGTCGCTCATGACGCGGCTTCGGTGTCGGGTTGATGGCGGGGTCTGGTCATCAGCAACTGATCGACGTCCTCGGGCTCGATCCGGACCAGCGTGCCGGCCGGCCATTCGTCGACCAGATGAGCCGGTAGATGGAGTACGCCCTCTTCGCCGATCACGACGTACTCCGATCCCTCGCGGCCCTCCGCGCCGACCCGGCCGCCCTTGATGGTTACGGTACGCGGGAAGGTCGCGGCGACGTCCGGGTCATGCGTCACGACGACGACGGTCGCGCCACGCTCGGCGGCCACCTCGTGGATCAGGTCGAGCATCCGATCCCGGTCGTCGTGGCTGAGCTGGCTGGTGGGTTCGTCGGCCAGCAGGAGGGCCGGTCCCGAAGCCACCGCGCAGGCCAGCGCGAGCCGCTGTCGCTGACCGCCGGAGAGCGCGCCGACCGAGACATAGGCATGGTCGGACAGGCCGAGCCGGTCGAGCAGCATCATCGGCGTACGCAGCCGGCGCCGGCGAGCGCGGGGCACGCCGAGTTGGGCGAAGCCGACGTTCTGCTCCGCCGTGGCGTACGGCAGCAGATTGCGGTAGGCGCCCTGCAGGATCGTGCTGACACGGGTGGCACGCAGCCGGGTCAGCTCGCTCTCGGCCATCCGCGAGATGTTGTGGTCGTCGAGGTAGATCTGCCCGGCGGACGGGCGTTGTACGCCGCCGAGCAGCGTCAGCAGGGTGGACTTGCCGGATCCGGACGGGCCGAGCAGCGCCACTCGCTCGCCCGGCTCGATGGTCAGGTCGACGCCCTGCAACGCCACGACGTCGTGACCCTCGACGGTGCGGTAGAGGTGGACCACGCCCTGGCAGCGGACCCCGATCCCGGTGGCAGCAGGTGTGGTCGCCGACGTCGACGGGCCAGTCGCGTCGGTGGAGCCGTTGCGGCCGGCCGAACCCGGTCCGGTCAGCGGCGCGGTGGGATCGGTCGGATCCGACCAGGATCTCGTCGGATCAGTCGGATCCATGCCACCTCCCCAGATGTACCCACTCCTCGTCGGCACGTTCGCCGCCCGATGTTGACACAGGCAAGCGATGTTTCCAACAGCAATGTCCTCGTTGCCGTTTTGTGACGACCGGCCGTACGCCCTAGGGCATCGAGGCGCGGGGGCCGCGGAGGCCGGACCGCTGGATGACCCGCTGGATGGTGAGGTCGCGGCCGCTGGGGTCACCGATGTAGCGGATCTCGCGGAGCCCCTGCTCCTGGGCGGCCGACTCGAAGACGAAGTGCCCGTAGCCGAAGATCCGGCCGAAGAACGGCTGGTCCACCGTGATGTCGAGGATTCGGGCGATCGGCATGGTGGCGATCTTGCGGGTGATCACGCCGCTGATCCGGAACACCCGCATGTTGGTGATCACGAAGCGGTCCATGTGCTCGTGCAGCGAGCGCCACATGGCGTGTCCCCACAGGACCGCCATGATCGCCAGGAAGAACCAGCCGATGTTCATCGGACCGATGATCGCGAGGATCAGAAAGCCGAAGCCCACCACCAACTCGATGATCGGCAGGAGGTAGACCACCCAGTGGTGCGCCACCTCGTCGATGACGACTTCTCCCTCGTCGACCAGCAGATGTTTCTCGATGTTCTGTCGCGGAATCAGCGACCAGATCCAGCGCAACATGTGGTCGGGGTGCTACCCGCCGAGGGCCTGGAAGAACCTGATCAAGGCGTCAAACGCGTCGCTGAACCAGGAAGCGATGGCGTCGAGTGTGTTGGCGAACTCGGTCGGCCGCGTCAACAGGTAGAAGATGAGGAACGCGACGACGAGGAGCGTAGTGACCTTTTTCAAAGACGCTGACACGACTCCTCCTCGTGATGACGCCAAGACGGCGGCACGTTGGGCAAACACACCACCGCCATATGTTTAGCCGATCACTCAACAGCATAAGCGCAGACACGCCGCGTGGTCGACCGCTACATTGAGGTAACAATGTCCGTCGCTGCGGTGTATGGGTCGAGTCTCCCTTTTGTGACCGCTGTCGCGAGCTCGTCGAGCCGGGCATCGCCGTGCAGATCGGCGAACCTCGAACGCAGTTCGGTCACCGCGATCGCCTCGATCTCGTCCCGGGCCCGGCGTACCCGGCGGCGCTCGAGCTCGCCTGACTCCTTCAGCCAGCTGCGATGCTCGGCGACCTTGGCCGCCAGGTCTCCGATCCCCTCGGACTTCGTCGCGACGGTCAGCATGATCGGGGGCCGCCAGTCGTCCTCGGGACGCTCAGCCATGCTCAGCATCGTGCGCAGCTCCCGCCGGACCTGGTTGGCGCCGTCGCGGTCGGCCTTGTTGACCACGTAGATGTCGCCGATCTCGAGGATCCCGGCCTTCGCCGCCTGGATCCCGTCGCCCATCCCCGGAGCCAGCAGCACCAGCGTCGTGTCGGCGAGGCCGGCGATCTCGATCTCCGACTGACCGACGCCGACGGTCTCGACCAGGATCACGTCGCAGCCGGCCGCGTCGAGCACTCGCAGCGCCTGCGGAGTCGCCCAGGCGAGCCCGCCGAGATGCCCGCGAGTCGCCATCGAGCGGATGTACACGTCCGGGTCGGTCGCATGGTCCTGCATGCGTACCCGGTCGCCCAGCAACGCTCCCCCGGTGAACGGCGACGACGGATCGACCGCGAGTACGCCGACCCGCTGGCCCGACTCGCGAAGCGCGGCGACCAGTTCCGAGGTCGTGGTCGACTTGCCGACTCCGGGCGAGCCGGTGATGCCGACGATCTGGGCGTTCCCGGTGTGCGGCGCCAGTCCGGCGCTCACCTCACGAAGCTGCGGCGACGCGTCCTCGACCAGCGAGATCAGCCGGGCCACGGCTCGCGGGTCGCCCTTGCGAGCCCGCGCGACGAGATCGTCGACCGAGGCGACCGATCGGCTCACCGGGTCGGGACGCGGACGATGAGGGCGTCGCCCTGACCGCCGCCGCCGCACAGCGCCGCAGCGCCGATGCCGCCGCCACGGCGGGACAGCTCCAGGGCGAGGTGGAAGACGAGTCGCGCTCCGCTCATGCCGATCGGGTGGCCGACCGCGATCGCACCACCGTTGACGTTGACCTTGTCGTCGGGCAGACCGAGCTCCCTCGAGCTGGCGATGCCGACGGCCGCGAACGCCTCGTTGATCTCCACCAGGTCGAGGTCGGCCGGCGCGATGCCCTCGCGCTCGCAGGCCTTGGCGATCGCGTTGGCGGGCTGCATCTGCAGGGTCGAGTCCGGACCGGCGACGCTCGCCCAGGGCCCGATCTCGGCCAGCCAGGTGAGTCCGAGCTCGTCGGCCTTGGCCTTGCTCATGACGATCACGGCGCAGGCACCGTCGGAGATTTGCGACGCGGACCCAGCCGTGATCGTGCCGTCCTTGGCGAACGAGGGCCGCAGCTTGGCGAGCGCCTCGGTGGTCGTGTCGCTGCGGATGCCCTCGTCCTCGCGGACCCAGGTCGGCTCACCACGCCGGTTGGGCACCTCGACCGGCGTCACCTCGTCGTCGAAGACACCGTTCTTCCAGGCGAGTGCGGCCCGCTGGTGCGACCGGGCAGAGAACTCGTCTTGCTCCTCGCGGGTCAGATGGAGGCCGTCGGCGTTGCACTGCTCGGTAAGCGCGCCCATCGCCTGGTCGGTGAAGGCGTCCCAGAGTCCGTCGAGCGCCATGTGGTCGTTCATCGTGACGTCGCCGTACTTGAATCCGGACCGCGACTTCGGCAGCAGGTGCGGGGCGTTGGTCATCGACTCCATGCCGCCGGCGACGATGATGTCGTACTCCCCCGCCCGGATCAGCTGGT
>DATFRX010000516.1:0-19380 GCA_035262905.1 Nocardioidaceae bacterium | reverse complement strand
GGGCAGCCGCCGTGTCCGGCGTACTCGCTGTCGTCACCATGGAGGCCGGCTGGGTGGTGGCCGAGGTCGGCCGCCAGCCGTGGATCGTCTACGAGCGGATGCGGGTCGAGGACGCGGCGACGGCGAACTCCGGCATCTGGGTCATGACGGTCGCCGTGGTGCTCCTCTATCTGGCGCTGGGCATCACGACGATCGTGGTGCTTCGTGGGATGGCCCGGCGATATCGCCGCGCCGGCGGCTTCACCGACCACGACACTCCGTACGGACCCAGTGAGCCGGCCGAGGACGCGGCGGGAGCCGAGCCCGAGGAGGAGGGGGCGGTCCGGTGAGTACGACGATCGCGGTCATCCTGATGCTCGCCGTGATCGCGTACGCGGTGTTCGGTGGAGCCGACTTCGGTGCCGGCTTCTGGGACCTGATCGCCGGCGGCCCGGATCGCGGCAGCCGGCCACGCGACGTCATCGAGCGCGCGATCGGCCCGGTGTGGGAGGCCAACCACGTCTGGTTGATCTTCATTTTCGTGATCCTGTGGACGTCCTTCCCGGAGGCCTTCGCGTCGATCACCCTGACGCTGTACGTGCCGCTGGCCATCGCGGCCCTCGGCATCGTGTTCCGCGGCGCCAGCTTCGCCTTCCGCAAGGTAGTCATCTCGGTCCGCTATCGCCGCCTGTTCGGTGGCCTCTTCGCGATCTCGTCGGTGCTGGTGCCCTACTGCATGGGCGCGATCGTCGGCGGCATCGCGTCCGGGGAGGTGCCCGCCGGTGGCGAGGCCGGTGACCCGGTGGACAGCTGGATCAACCCGACGTCGGTCATCAGCGGCGTCCTGGCGATCGCGGTCATCGCGTACCTGTCGGCGGTCTATCTGGTCTGGGACGCCCGGCATCAGGGCGACGCCGACATGGTGGAGTACTTCCGCCGTCGGGCCATGATCGCCGCGGTCGTCGTCGCCGTCCTCGCGGTCGTCGGCCTGATCGTGCTGCACTCCGACGCGACATACGTCTTCGACGGCCTCAAAACGCGCGGGCTGGCGCTCGTGATCGCCACCGTCGTCTGCGGCGCCGGGGCGCTCTTCCTGCTGATCCGCGGCGCGCCTCGTGGAGCTCGTGCGCTCGCCATGCTCGCCGTGGCGAGTCTGGTCGCCTCGTGGGGAGCCGCCCAGTGGCCGTACCTGCTGCCGGAGAGCCTCACCGTCTCGGACGCGGCGGCTCCGTCCGGCACCCTGCAGGCGATCCTGGTGGCTGTCGTCGCCGCCGTCATCATCGTCGTGCCCGGCTTCGGGCTGCTCTACCTGCTTCACCAGCGCGAGCTGCTGCCCGAGGAAGGTGTCGAGGACGTCGCCGACCAGGCATCGGGACCGCTCCCGGGCTGATTTGCCGGCCCACCTCACCTGACTCGGGTGATGAATCTCGGCGACCGATCTGGCGATGGTGGGCGAGCAGGCAGGTCCTCCCGAAGTTGGGAAGGAGTAGGGGCGATGAGCATCTCGAGATCACCGTTCCCCCCGATCGCCGATTACGCATTCCTCTCCGACTGCCATACCGGGGCGCTGATCGCGCCGGACGGTTCGGTCGACTGGCTGTGTACGCCGGCGTTCGACTCGCCGAGCGTGTTCGGCTGCCTGCTCGATCGCGGGGCGGGTTCGTTCCGGTTCGGGCCGTACGGCATCAATGTCCCCACGGCGCGCTACTACGTGCCCGGGACGAACGTGCTCATCACGACCTGGCACACGCCGGGCGGTTGGATCCGCGTCCACGACGCGCTGGCGATGGGACCGCGCCGGGGTCCCGACACCGTCACGCCGCACACCAGGCCGCCGTCGGACTACGACGCCGACCACGTGCTGGTGAGGACCGTCGACTGCCTGGACGGCTCGGTCGAGGTCGAGCTGGTCTGTGAGCCCGCGTTCGACTACGGGCGAGTGCCGGCCGAGTGGACGATGACCGAGGACGGTCATGTCGCCGAGGCCACCGGGGGCGATCAGGCCGTGCGACTCAGCACGGACATGCTGATCGGCCTCGAGGGCGGCTCGGCCCGTGCCCGCCACGTCCTGAAGCCGGGCGATCGGGCGTTCTGCGCCCTGTCCTGGGGCGACGTCGCGCCCACCGAAACCGACGACGCGTTCGCGCGGATCGACGCGTCGGTGGAGTTCTGGCGGACCTGGCTGGCCAGGGCGCGGATCCCCGATCATCCGCTCCGGCATCCCCTCGAGCGCTCCGCGCTCACGATCAAAGGCCTGACCTACATGCCGACCGGCGCGACCGTGGCCGCACTGACCACGTCGCTGCCGGAGACCCCGGGCGGCGAGCGCAACTGGGACTACCGCTACACGTGGATCCGGGACACCACCTTCACGCTGCAGGCGCTCCACTACCTGAACCTGGACTGGGAAGCCGACGAGTTCATGCAGTTCGTCGCCGATCTCGAGCCGAACGCGGACGGTGGACTGCAGATCATGTACGGCATCGACGGCCGGCGCGACCTCACCGAGTCGACCCGGGACGAGCTGACCGGCTACGAGGGGGCCCATCCGGTACGGATCGGCAACGGCGCCTTCGACCAGCGTCAGAACGACGTGTACGGAGCGGTGCTCGACTCGCTCCTGCTGCACACCCGGCGCAGCCAGCGGCTGCCGCGGCGGCTCTGGCCGCTGGTCAAGTCGCAGGCCGAGTGCGCGATGGCGGCCTGGCGGGAGCCCGACCAGGGGATCTGGGAGGCCCGTGGCAAGCCCCAGCACTACGTCTCGTCGAAGTTGATGGGGTGGGTCGCCCTCGACCGGGCCGCGAAGCTCGCCGCCATCCGCAACGACTCGGCGGCCGAGGCGCAATGGAGTGAGACGGCCAAGGAGATCCACGCGGACATCCTGGCGAACGGCATCAGCGACCGCGGCGTACTCCGACAGCACTACGACACCGATGCGCTCGACGCGTCGACGCTGCTCGCGCCGTTGTTCGGCTTCCTCCCGGGCGATGACGAACGGATGCACAACACCGTGCAGGCGATCGCCGAGGAGCTCACCGAGCACGGATACGTGCTGCGCTATCGCACCGACGAGACCGACGACGGCCTGTCGGGCAAGGAGGGCACGTTCCTGATCTGCTCGTACTGGCTCGTCTCCGCGCTCGTCGTGGTCGGCGAGGTGGAGCAGGCGACCATGCTGATGGAGCGGCTGCTCCGGATCGCGTCACCGCTCGGGCTGTACGCCGAGGAGTTCGAGGTCGACCGGGCCCGGCATCTCGGGAACTTCCCGCAGGCCTTCTCACACCTGGCCCTGATCGAGGCCGCCGGCCGCATCATCCTGGCCGACGTCCGCCAGGAACTGTCGCTCTGAGCCGCGGACGGAGGCATCGTGACAGACAACGTGCTCGTGCTGGGCGGCGGTTTGGCCGGCGTCGGATGCGCGCTCAAGCTCGGTGACGAAGGCATCCCGGTGACGCTGGTCGATCGCAACGACTACCACCAGTTCCAGCCGCTGCTCTACCAGGTGGCCACGTCGCAACTGCCCGCCGAGGACGTGGCCCGGCCGCATCGGGTGATCTTCGAGCGCTTCCCGACGGTGGAGATCCTCACCGCCGAGGTCGCCGGGGTGAACCTGGCCGAGCGCAGCCTGCAGCTGGACGACGGTACGACGCTGACCGGGTCGCACCTGGTGATGGCGGCCGGCGCCCAGCCCAATTTCTTCGGCATCCCCGGCGCCGACGAGCATGCGTACCCGCTCTACTCGGTCGTCGACGCCGAGCGGCTCCGCCTCCATCTGCAGGGGCTGATCCAGGCGGCGACCGAATCGGCCGATGCCGATGACGCGTCGCTGGACGTCGTCGTCGTCGGCGGCGGTCCGACCGGGGTCGAGACCACCGGGGCGCTCACCGAGCTGATGCACGCACTCAGCAAGACCGGTCATGTGGAGCGCCACGGCCGGATTACCCTGATCGACCGTGGGGACCGCCTGCTCGGCGGGTTCTCCGACAAGGCGCACGACTACGCCCACAGCAAGCTCACCGACGCCGGCGCCGACGTACGGCTCGGCCGCGGCGTCACGGCTGTACACGACGACCGGGTCGAGCTCGACGACGGCACGGTGATCGAGACCCAGACCGTCGTGTGGGGCGGCGGTGAGTCCGGTGGCGAGGTGGCGCAGACCGCCGGTCCGAAGCTCGGGCGGGGCGGGCGGATCGACGTGCAGCCGGACTTGACCGTCGAGGGCTATCCCGGCGTCTACGCGGTCGGCGACGTCGCCAACGTCCCGGGCGCCGACGGGGATCCGCTGCCGCAGCTCGGGTCGGTCGCGCTGCAGTCCGGTCGCTGGGCGGCCGAGAACATCCTGCGCGACCGCAAGGGCGAGGAACGCAAGCCCTTCCACTACAAGGACAAAGGCATCATGGCGATGATCGGCCGCAACGCCGCCGTCGCCGAGGTCGGTCGCCGACGGCACCAGGTCGACGGCCCGGTCGCCTTCGCGGCCTGGCTCGGCGTCCACGCGATGCTGCTGAGCGGGGCGCACAGCCGGACCGACGCGTTCCTGAACTGGGCCTGGGACTATTTCGACCGCGACCACAGCGCGACCATCGAGGCCGCCTCCGCGCCGAAGCGGATCGCCTGGGGCGACCGGCCGTCCGACGTCCCCCATATCGACGTCGACACACCCGATTCGAGTACGACAGAGGACGCCACGTCCTGAGGGAGCACCCATGGCCGACCACTACGACGTCGTCATCGTCGGATCGGGAGCGGGCGGCGGCACCCTGGCGCACCGGCTGGCGCCGTCCGGCAAGCGGGTGCTGATCCTGGAGCGCGGCGACTGGCTCCCGCGCGAGGTGGAGAACTGGGACGCCGAGGCCGTGTTCGTCGACAACCGCTACGTCTCGACCGACACCTGGCACGACCATGACGGCAAGACCTTCCAGCCGCAGGTCCATTACTTCGTGGGCGGTGCGACCAAGTTCTACGGCGCGGCGTTGTATCGGCTCCGTGAGCGCGACTTCGGCGAGCTCCATCACCATGGCGGTACGTCGCCCGCGTGGCCGATCGACTACGCCACGATGGAGCCGTACTACACGCAGGCCGAGCAGCTCTACCAGGTGCACGGCGCCCGTGGGGAGGATCCGACCGAGCCGCCCGCATCGGCGCCGTACCCGTACCCGCCGGTCTCGCACGAGCCGCGCATCCAGCAGTTGTTCAACAATCTGGCCGGCGTCGGTCTACATCCGTTCCATGCACCGGCCGGGATCATGCTCGACGAGGCAGAGCCGGCGTTCAGCACCTGCATCCGCTGCGCGACCTGTGACGGCTTCCCGTGCCTGGTGCACGCCAAGTCCGACGCCGACGTGATCGCGGTACGACCCGCGCTGCAGTACGACAACGTCACGCTGATCCGCAATGCCGAGGCGTTCCGGCTGGAGACCGACGCGTCAGGGGGATCGGTGACCGGCGTACTCGCCGACGTCGCCGGGACCGAGCAGCGTTTCACTGGCGACGTCGTGGTCGTGTCAGCCGGGGCGGCCAACTCGGCCAAGCTGCTGCTGGCCAGCGCCAACGACCGGCACCCGAACGGGCTGGCCAACGGCTCGGACCAGGTCGGGCGCAACTACCTGTTCCACAACAGCCGGGCGTTCCTCGCGGTCTCGACCGAGAAAAACGACACTCGCTTCCAGAAGACGCTCGGCATGAACGACTACTACTTCGGCGATGCCGAGTTCGAGTACCCGATGGGCAACCTGCAGATGGTCGGCAAGTCGTCGGCCCCGATGTATCGAGGGGAGAAGCCGCTCGAGACCAAGCTGGCCCCGTCGTTCGCGCTCAGCGACGTCGCCGAGCACGCGGTCGACTTCTGGCTGTCGGTCGAGGACCTTCCGGACCCGAACAACCGGGTCACCCTCGCCAACGACGGCAACGTCGCGCTCAGCTACACCCCGAACAACCAGAAGCCGATGGAGGAGCTCTACAACCGGGTCAAGAAGCACCTCAGCCACCTGGGCATGCATCCCCACCACCTGATCCCACGCGACATCTACATGAAGAACGACGTACCCGTGGCCGGCTGCGCCCATCAGGCCGGGACGGCGCGGTTCGGGTCCGACCCGGCGACCTCGGTGCTCGACACCGACTGCAAGGCACACGAGCTCGACAATCTCTACGTCGTCGACACGAGCTTCTTCCCCAGCATCGGTGCGGTGAATCCGGCACTGACGGCGATGGCCAACGCCCTGCGGGTCGGCGACCATCTGATCTCCCGGCTGGCCTGACCCGATGAGCAGCGACGAACCGTCCCGGGGCGATCCGCCGACGGGCGAGCAGTACGTCATCGCCCTCGGCGACACGCAGGCGACGGTGACGCAGGTCGGTGCCACGCTGCGCCACTACGCCGTCGACGGATGCGACGTGATCGACGGCTTCGGGCTCGACGAGCGGGCTCGCGACGGACGCGGCCAGGTGCTGGCGCCGTGGCCGAACCGGCTCGCCGACGGCAGCTACCGCTACGGCGGGCGCGAGATCCAGGCGCCGCTCAACGAGGTGAGCCGGCACGACGCCATCCACGGTCTGGTGCGTTGGTCGGACTGGTCGCCGGTCGCGCACTCCGAGTCGGCGGTGACGATGGCGTATGCGATCCGGCCGCAGCCGGGCTACGAGTGGCAGCTCGATCTCGAGGTGACGTACGCACTGGCCGAATCGGGCCTGACCGTCACGCTGCAGGTGCGCAACGCGGGATCGGAGCGGGCTCCCTTCGGCGCCGGCTTCCACCCGTACCTCCGCCTCGCGGACGCGATCGACCGGCTGGACCTGGTCCTGCCGGCCGCGTCCTTCCTCGAGGCGAACGGCCCGGGGGAGCGGCCGGTGGCGACGCCGGTCGCCGAGACGCCGTGGGACTTCCTGCGGCTGCGCCGGATCGGATCCACCCGGATGGACACCGCCTTCGGCGATCTGGTCCGCGGCGACGACCGGCGCGCGGTCGCGGTGCTGAGCGATCCGGCCGGTGACCGCTCGATCCGGCTCTGGGTGGACGACGGATTCCGCTACCTGATGGTCTACACCGCCGACCAGGTGGGCCAGCCCGCGCGGCGGCGGGAGGCGATCGCGATCGAACCGATGACCTGCCCGCCCGATGCTCTGCGCACCGGCATGGACCTGATCGAGCTCGACCCCGGCGAGTCCTGGCAGGCGAGCTGGGGGCTGCGGCCGGAGTCGTCGAGCGCCATGTGACGCCGCTGCGGCTCAGATCCAGGGCTGCTGCCAGCCGCCGTACTCCGCGGTCAGGTCGTCGACGGCCGTCGGACCCCACGACCCGGGCTGGTACGGCTGGACCGGCGGCGGCGAGTCGAGCAGCGGCTGCATGATCCGCCAGCACTCCTCGACTGCGTCCTGCCGGGTGAACCGGTTCGGCTCACCGATCATCGCGGCGTGCAGCAACACCTCGTACGGCGTGGGTCCCTCACCGCCGGCCTCGGCGAACTCCACGTCGAGATCGACCGTCTGGGGGCCGTCCGCATCGGCTCGACGCGCGTCGGCGGTGACCCGGACCCCGGTCGACGGGTCCAGCCGGATCACCAGCTGGTCGGGCTTCGGCGCCCGGTCGCCGCTGAAGCCGAAGCCGAGTCGGGGCGGCTTTTTGAACACCAGGCGAAGCTCGGTCTGCGTGGTCGCCATGCACTTGCCGGCCCGGATGAAGAACGGGACGCCGGACCAGCGCCAGTTGTCGATGTCGAGCCGGAGTCCGGCGAAGGTCTCGGTGGTCGACTTGTCCGCGACGCCGTCGACGTCGAGGTAGCCGTCGTACTGTCCGCGCACGTAGTTGCCCGGGTCGGCGTCCGGGATCGCCTTGAAGAGGGCGACCTGCGTGTCCTTGATGATGTCGCGTCCCGCCGGTGCCTCCATCGCGCCGACCGACACCACCTGCATGAGGTGGTTGACGACCACGTCGCGCAGCGCCCCGACCGGGTCGTAGAAGTGTCCGCGGTCCGCGACCCCGAACTTTTCGGCCATCGTGATCTGGACCGACTCGACATAGTTGCGATTCCAGACCGGCTCCAGGATGGTGTTGGCGAACCGAATGTAGAGCGCCTCCTCGGTGCCCATTTTGCCGAGATAGTGGTCGATCCGGTACAGCTGGGACTCGTCGACGTACTGGTGCAGCTCGGCGGCCAGGGCACGAGCCGACTCGAGGTCGTGGCCGAACGGCTTCTCCACGACGACCCGGGCATCCTTCGTCAGGCCGGCCTCGGAGAGCTGTCCGATGACGGTGGCGAACAGGAACGGCGGAATCTCGAGGTAGAAGACCGGCATCTCGCGGCCCTTGATCGCGGCCGCGACGCGCTTGTACGTGTCGGCGTCGGTGAAGTCGCCGCTCACGTAGGACAGCCGCTTCGCGAGCCGGTCGAAGATCGCCTCGTCGAGCTTCTCACCGGTGCCGACGATCGACTCCCGGGCTCGCTCGACGAGCTGTTTGACGTCCCAGTCGTCGACCGCGACGCCGACGATCGGACAGTCCAGGAGGCCGCGAGCCTCCAACCGGTAGAGCGACCGGAAGGTCATTACCTTCGCGAGGTCGCCGGTGATGCCGAAGATCACCAGAACGTCGGCCGGGCGTGGTTTGTTGCCGTCTGTCGTCATCGTCAACCCCGTGCGTGTACGGACGTCAGTCTCCAAGCCACGATCGCCCACGAGGATCGGATATGCGTCGCCCGTTCCGGGTGATTGGGCGACCGGCCCAGGCTCGTCTCGCGATGGACTTGTGAAGGGACCCGGGCTGATCTATTGTCTATAATTCAAATAGAGATTAGGTTCTTAAACAGCCGGCATCGACCCACCTGGAGGGATGCGTGACTCCGACATCGCCCGCCAGGTGCTGTGCGCCGCCCGCCGGCCTCGCTGCTGCGGGGGAGACGCGGGGTGAGCAGCTTGACCGGCCGGGCGGGCGGCGCACCAGGACCCGAGCCGGCTAGCACCGCTCAGAAGCTCGCCCGATTACGCATCGGGTCGACCAGGACCCCCGGGACCCGCCTCCCGGGGGTCCTCACGTGTGCGGGGCCGGTGCGGAGCCGACTCGGTCACGACCGTCACGACCTTCTTCCCGCGGCCGTGACCCTCGTCCTCGTCGAGGACCGCCTTCGCCGCCTCCTCGAGGGGGAAGGTCCGGTCGACGACCGGCGTCAGCTTGCCGTCCTCGATGACGTCCTTCAGGTAGAGCAGGTCCTCGGTGCGCTCCTTCGAGATCACCGCCCGCAGGCGATGGCCCACGAACGGCGAGACCGCCATCGTGCCGAGCTGGCGCTGGATGAACCCGCCGCTCAGCCGATCGCCGCCCTCACCACCGACGATGACCAGCGTTCCCTTCGGCGTGAGCGCTCGGCGCATGTTCGACAGCGGACGCCGACCGGCGGTGTCGAGGATCAGGTCGTACTTCTGGTCGCCCTCGGCGAAGTCCTCGCGGGTGTAGTCGATGACGTGGTCGACGCCGAGCGATCGGACCAGGTCGGCCTTCTCGCCGCTGCACACGCCGGTGACCTCCGCGTCGAACGCCTTCGCGAGCTGGACGGCGAAGGTGCCGACCCCGCCCGAGGCCCCGACGACCAGCACCGACTGGCCGGCCTGGACCCGGCCCTCATCGCGGAGCGCCAGGAGCGCCGTACATCCGGACACCGGGACGGCGGCCGCCTGGACGAAGCTGAGATTCGCCGGCTTGGGCGCGAGGCGCTTCGCAGGCACGCGGGCGTACTCGGCGAGGGTGCCGTCGCCGGTGCCGTAGACCTGGTCACCCGGCCGGAGCGTGGTCACGTCCTCGCCGACCGCATCGACGATCCCGGCGACGTCGCGACCGGGGACCGGGTTCTTCGGGCGGCGCAGTCCGTAGCCCATGACGCGGACCAGGTACGGCAGGCCGGTCACGGCGTGCCAGACCTCGGGACCGACACCGACCGCGTGTACGCGAACCAGCGCCTCGTCGGCTTGCGGGGTCGGCTTCGGGATGTCGTCGAGGCGGAGCACCTCGGCCGAGCCGTACTCGGATTGGGTGATGGCCTTCATCGCCATGAGCGTAGAGTTCGGCACCGCTCGAGGGCGAGGGACAAACGGCCCGAGTCGGCGCCTCACCTAGTCTCGGACCGTGATGACGCGAGTCGACGGCGAGGTGGCGCCCGGATTCGGGCCGGTCGGCGACGCCTTCCGTGAGGTCGTCGCCGAGCAGGCCGGCACGGGCGCGGCCGTGGCCGCTTGGCACGACGGGCGTTGGGTGGTCCGGCTGCATGGCGGCTACACCGATGCCGCGCGCACGCGGCCATGGCGTTCGGACAGCATCGTGATGCCCTACTCCGTCACGAAGCCGTTCGCCGCGGTCTGCCTGCTGCTGTTGGTCGACCGCGGACTCGTCGAGCTTGACGAGCCGATGCGGACCTACTGGCCCGAGTTCGTCGCACCGGCCACGGTGCGCCACGTGCTGAGCCACCAGGCCGGCATCGTGGCGCTGGACGAGCCGCTGCCGACCAAGGCGTTCTACGACTGGGGCCGGCTGTGCCGCGCGCTGGCGGCGCAGGAGCCGCAGTGGCCGCCGGGCGAACGGCTCGGGGAGAGCGCGCTGTTCTACGGACATCTCGTCGGTGAAGTGGTGCGCCGGGTGGACGGCCGCTCGCTGGGTCGGTTCCTCCGTGAGGAGATCACCGGGCCTCGTGGCATTGACTTCGCCATCGGCCTCAACTCGAGCGACCGCAGCCGGGCGGTCGACCTGACCGGGCTCGCCGACGAGACCTTCCGCCGCGAGGTGCTGGGCGGCCGCTCGATGATGTACGAGCGGGCTGCCGGCAACCCGCCGGGAGCGTGGGATCCGGCGGTGGTCAACGGGTCGGCCTGGCGCGCCGCCGAGATTCCGGCGGTCAACGGGCACGGCACCGCGGTGGCCGTCTGCGGATTGTTCGTCGCGCTGCTGGACGAAACGCTGCTCTCGGCGTCGCTGCGACGCGAGATGACCACTGCCCAGTGCTCCGGCATCGATGCGGTCATGGGCCACGAGGCGGCCTGGGGACTGGGCGTGGCAGTGGATGCCGACGGGTTCGGCATGGGTGGGACCGGCGGCAGCGTGGGAGCGGCCAGCCGGGTGGGTGGCTATGCGTACGGATTCGTCACCGGCTCGGTCGGCACCCACGACCGGGCCGACCGGGTGGAGAACGCCCTGCGTGCCTGTCTCCGACTCCCGCCGATCGAGTGAACCGACGGGCCGTCGAGGCGTGGGGACCTTCGGCCTGTCTCGACCGCCGGGCCGGGGCGTAGCGTGGTGGGCCCATGAACGATCTCACGCTCGGAGTCGTCGGCCGGTCCCGCAAGGAGAACGAGTGGCGGCTGCCGATCCACCCCCGTCACATCGCCCGGATCGACGACGACATCCGCAGTCGGCTCCATCTCGAGCGCGGGTACGGCGAGCGGTTCGGCATCTCCGACGCGCAGTTGAGCCCGTACGTCGCCGGCGTACACGACCGTGACTGGCTCGTGGCCGAGTCCGACGTCGTACTCCTGCCCAAGGTCCAGGCCCAGGACCTCGCCGAGTTCCGGGTAGGGCAGACCGTCTGGGGCTGGCCGCACTGCGTACAGGACGAGCAGCTGACCCAGATCGCGATCGACCGGCGCCAGACGCTGATCGCATTCGAGGCCATGAACCACTGGCGTTCCGACGGCGGATTCGGGCTGCACGTCTTCCACCAGAACAACGAGATGGCCGGCTACTGTTCGGTGCTGCACATGCTCGAGCTGGTCGGATCGACCGGCGTCTACGGACGGCGGCTGAGCGCGGCCGTCATCGGCTTCGGCGCCACCGCGAGAGGTGCCGTGACCGCGCTCGACTCGCACGGCATCCACGACATCTGCGTGCTCACGTCCCGGCCGGTCCAGGCGGTCAGCGCCCCGATCCACTCGGCGCGGATCCGGCGGCTGATGCACGACGGCTTCGACGAGGACGCGCTGTCCGTCGTCAGTGGCGCCGATCGGGTCCCGGTCGCCGAGTTCCTGGCCCAGTACGACATCGTGGTCAACTGCGTCCTGCAGGACCCGAACGCGCCGATGATGTTCGTCCTCGACAAGGACCTGCCGGGATTCCGGCCGGGCAGCCTGATCATCGACGTGTCGTGTGACGAGGGCATGGGCTTCGAATGGGCCCGGCCGACCTCGTTCAAGGATCCGACCTTCGTCGTCGGCGACAACATCCGCTACTACGCGGTGGACCACAGCCCGTCGTACCTGTGGGACTCCGCGACCTGGGTGATCAGCCGGGCGCTGCTCCCGTACGTCCGCACGGTGCTGTCCGGTCCCGACGCCTGGAACGCCGACGAGACGATCCGGCGCTCGATCGAGATCCGCGACGGCGTCATCCAGAACCCGGCCATCCTCGCATTCCAGGGCCGCTCGCCGGAGTACCCACACCCGAAGCTGTAGCGGCGGCGCGAGGCCCTGTCGCGATACCACGATTTCGTGGTGTCGACGCACTCCGCACGGCGTCGAAACCATGCAGAGTGCGTACGGGCCGTGCAGAGTCGGCGTCGAGCCCGTGCCACGGGCCGAGTGTTGGCGTGAGATGCAGGATTCGCCGCCTCAAAAGCTGTATCTTGCGCCAACTTTCGACTCGGCGACCTGGTCACTTGCGAGAGCCCCGGATCTTGCGGGATCGCGGCTGCGATAGCTACCCGAATCCCTCGAGATCGGGGTCTACGCATCCCGTGATCTGGTTGTTATTCTGAGCATCTGCGCGGTGCTGAGCATCTGCTCAGCCCTACGGGACGGGATGAGAGGTCGGCCATGGTCGATCTGGATCGGGAAGAGCACGAGCTGCTGGCCCGGATTGCTCGACGGTGGTACTACGACCGTCGGACCCAGGGCGAGATCGCGGTGGAGTTCGGCCTGTCGCGGCCGAAGGTGCAGCGGTTGCTCGACCGGGCCCGTGCGACCGGTGTGGTCGAGGTGCACATCGAGATGCCGATGGGACTCGACCTGGATCTCGAGCAGCAGTTCGTCGACGTCTTCGGTCTGAAGGCGGCCATCGTCGGCCCGAGCGTCTCGGACCCGGACGAGCAGCGGTCCCTCGTCGCGCGTCGCGCCGCCGGGCACCTCGAGCAGCTCCTGGTCGACAGCAGTGTGGTCGCGATCAGCCACGGGCGCGACATCGGCGCGATACCGCGGCACTTCCGCCCCAGCGCCGACATCGACTGCCTGTTCGCGAGCGCGATGGGCGGGTCGGCCAAGGTGGACGCGCCGACCAACCCCAACGAGATCTGCCGCTCCCTGGCCGCCCGGTGCAACGGCCGAGCCGAGAGCCTCTTCGCACCGGCGTACGTCGAGAGCGAAGAGGTACGCGACCAGCTGCTCGAACAGGATGCCGTCGCCCACGCGCTCAAGGTCGCGGCCGGCGCCGACGTCGGCCTGGTCGGGATCGGTGGCACCGACGACAACTGCACGATGGTGCGCAGCGGCTGCCTGACCCGCGCGGAGATCCGGGCGCTGCGCAAGCAGGGCGCCGTCGGCGACGTGCTCGGCAACTACGTGGACATCGACGGCGCGCACATCGTCGCACCGCACAGCGGCCGGCTGATCGGCCTGTCCATCGACGACCTCAGGTCGATCCCGACCGTCGTCGCCGTGGTGAGCGGTGAGGAGAAGCCGCACGCGATTCTGGGCGTCCTTCGGGCCAGGATCGTCGACGTCCTCATTGTGGACGAATCGAATGCACAGAAGGTCCTCGACTTGGTCCAGAAAGGAGGCGACTGATGCCCGTCGTGCCAACCCAGGACATCCTCGCTCGCGCCTTCACCGAGCGGTACGGTGTCGCCGCCATCAACGTCGTCAACGACCTCAGCATGGAAGCCGTGCTGGCGGCGGCCGACGAGCTCCGCTCGCCGATGATCGTGCAGACGTCGCTGAAGACCGTGAAGTCGGTCGGCGCCGACGTCCTGTATGCGATGTGGCGCGCCATGACGGATCGCATCGACGTGCCGGTCGCATTGCATCTCGACCACTGCCCGGAGCGTGAGGTGATCAGCCTCTGTCTCGAGAAGGGCTGGAACTCCGTACTCTTCGACGCCTCGCACCTCAGTGTCGAGGAGAACAAGGTGCAGTGCGCCGAGGTCGTGGCCGAGGCCCGTCCCTACGGCGCCCTGGTCGAGGGGGAGATCGAGGGGTTCAAGCGGGTCGAGGACATCGGTGACGACGAGGTCGAGTCCGAGCAGTCCCTGGCCACCGCGGTCGACTTCATCAAGGCCACCGGCGTCGACGTCTTCGCACCGGCGATCGGCAACGCGCACGGGATGTACCAGCGCGCCCCGAAGCTCGACAGCCAGCGGGTGACCGACATCGTCGAGGCCACCGGCATTCCGGTCGCGCTGCACGGCGGCACCGGCATGAGCGCGGACCAGTTCTCCGACCTGATCTCCCGGGGCTGCGCCAAGGTGAACATCTCGACCGCGCTGAAGATCCGGCTGATGCAGTCCGGCTACGACTTCATGACCGAGAACCCCGGCAAGTACGACCCGCCCTCGCAGTTCAAGGTGCAGCGCGAGGCCGTGATGGAGATGACCCGCGAGCACATCCGGCTGTTCGGCAGCGAGGGCCGGGCATGGTGAACGCGCTGGTCTTCGACTGCGACGGTGTGCTGGCCGACACCGAGCGCGACGGGCATCGGGTCGCCTTCAACCGTACGTTCGCCGAGTTCGGCGTGCCGATCGAGTGGTCGGAGGAGACGTACGCGGAGAAGCTCCAGACCGCCGGCGGCAAGGAGCGGATGGCCACCGAGCTGACGCCGGAGTTCGCCCGCGCCAACGGTCTGCCGGAGACCCGCGAGGAGCAGACCGACCTGCTCGCCCAGTGGCACAAGCGCAAGACCGCGATCTACACCGACATGGTCGCCGACGGCATGCTGCCGACCCGGCCCGGGATCACCCGGATCATCGCCGAGGCGCAGGACGGCGGCTGGGAGGTCGCGGTCGCGTCGACGTCGGCCGAGCCGTCGGTGCGCGCCATCCTCGAGCGAGCCGCCGGGCCCGAGCGCGCCGCCCGCTTCGACGTGGTCCTGGCCGGGGACGTCGTCGCCCACAAGAAGCCTGCCCCCGACATCTACCTGCTCGCCCTGGAACGGCTCCGGGTCTCACCGGCGGAGGCGCTGGTGATCGAGGACTCGCGCAACGGACTGCTGGCGGCATCAGCTGCCGGTCTGCGTTGCGTGATGACGGTCAACGGATACACCGAGAAGGAGGACAACAGCGAAGCGATCCTGGTCGTCTCGTCATTGGGCGATCCGGACGGGGAACGGACGCGGGTGATCGCCAACCGCGGCTCGGCTACCCCCGGCAACTACATCACCCTGGCGGATCTGGAGCGTTGCCTCGCCCTCTGACTCGAGACACGAACCACGCCACGGCATCGGAGGAGGTTGGTTATGGCACGTACTGCGCTCGATGAGGTCGACCTCGTCATCATGACGATGTCCAAGACGATCGTCGACAACGCAGACTATTTCGCCCAGCTCGACGCCGTTGCCGGCGACGGCGACTTCGGTTACTCGCTCAGAAACGGGTTCGAGGTCGTGCTCGCCGACTACGCGACGTTCGATCGAAGCAGTATCGGGTCGATCCTCAAGCGGGTCGGGTTCGTGATCGCCGGCAAGGTCGGCGGCGTAAGCGGCCCGATCTGGGGAACGGCGTTCCTTCGGGCCGCGGCCACTGCGGGCGACAAGACGGAGCTGACGTCGACGGAGCTCATCGACGTGTTGCGCGCCGCCATCGACGGAATCATGCAGCGCGGCGAGGCCTCGCTCGGGGACAAGACGCTGCTCGACGCGCTCGTACCGGCGGTCGACAGTCTCGAGCAGAGCCTCTCGGCCGGTGTCACCGACGACGGCGTCGCCGCCATCCAGGACGCGGCCGACGTCGCCGTCAAGGCTGCCGAGGAGACCCTCGGCATGCTCGCCATGCGCGGCCGGGCCGCGTACACGGGTGAGCGCAGCCGCGATTCGGTGGATGCGGGGGCCACCGCAATAGGAGTCATCTTGCAAGCAGTCAGCGCCGCTTGGCGCGAGGCACACACGGAATAGGAGACCGAGCCGTGAAGAAGTTCGTGAATGATCCACGCGAGTTCGTACCGGAGATGCTGACCGGCATCGAGCTGGCCAGCGGCGGAACACTGAAGTACGAGCCCAAGTACAACCTCATCTACCGGGCGGACATCCCCAAGGACGACAAGGTCACGATCATCCAGGGCTCCGGCTCCGGACACGAGCCGGCCCACACGATGGCCGTCGGGCCGGGCATGCTGGACGGCGCCTGTCCGGGTGACGTCTTCGCCGGGCCGCCGGTCGACTTCGTGTACGAGACGAGCAAGCTGCTCTACTCCCCGAAGGGCATCCTGCACATCGTCAACAACTACACCGGTGACCGGACGGCGTGGGAGATGGGCAAGGAGATGTGCGAGGCCGAGGGCATGAAGGTCGGTGCCCTTCTGGTCAACGACGACGTCGCGGTCAAGGACTCCACGTACACCGTCGGGCGTCGTGGCGTGGCCGGCAACTTCTTCGTCATCAAGGCGACCGGCGCCGCGTCCGAGGACGGGGCGGAGCTCGACGAGCTGGTGCGCATCGGCGAGAAGGTCATCGGCAACGTACGGACGATGGGCATCGCGCTGAGCTCGTGCACGCCGCCCGTACGTGGCACACCGCTGTTCGAGATCGGCGACGACGAGATGGAGATCGGGATCGGCATCCATGGCGAGCCGGGCCGCGAGCGGACCAAGCTGGCGACCGCCGACGAGATCACCGACATCCTGCTCGACGCGGTCATCCCGGACCTGCCGTTCGAGTCGGGTGACGAGATCGCGCTGATGATCAACGGTCTCGGCGGCACGCCGATCAGCGAGCTCTACCTGCTGTACGGCATCGCCCACAAGCGGTTGGCCGACCGGGGCATCTCGGTCTTCCGCAGCTACGTGGGTGAGTACTGCACCTCGCTGGAGATGGCGGGTTGCCACCTGACCGCGCTGAAGGTCGACGACGAGTTGAAGGAGTTGCTGACGGCCCCGGCCGAGATCGCCAACCGCATCTTCTAAATCCGGCGGCAGCCGGCCACGGGACCCGCAGTCCACACGCGAGACGCCGACGAATCTCGAGGGATCCGGGCAGCCACGGCACCCGGATCCCTCAAGGTCCGTGCCCGGCCGATCAGCGGCGCCGGTGCACGTCGTACAGGCTCGGCAGCCAGCTCAGGCCGTAGAGCAGGACCAGTAGGCCGATGGCGACCTCGCCGTCGTCGATCGCCAGACCGAGCACGACCGCCGCGACGATCATGAACGGCACCCGGATCGGCACCTTGCGGATCAGGTCGACGAAGGTGCGGTGCTCGTGTTCGGGGTCGGCGGGCATCTCGAACGTTCTCGCTAGGGCCCTGCCGAGGCCGCCGTCGCGAGCCGATCGTGGCCCAGCCACCAGGCGACGGTCCCGGCCGCTCCCACGGGGATCTCGAGGAGGAAGGTGAACATGCTGTTGAGCAGGACGGCGGCGGCGGTGATCGTCGGGTCGGCGCCGAGCGCGATCAGGACGGCGGCGCTGCCGGTCTCCGCGACGCCGACCCCGCCCGGCGTGATCGGCAGGATGCTCAGCGCCCGGCCCATGGCGTAGCCGGCGAACACGACCGCCGGGTTCATCGGGCTCCCGAGACAGACGAAGCAGAGGTAGAGCAGGGTTGCCTGGAGGATGGCGTACGTGACGGCGCCCAGCGTCATGCGGCGCCAGCCCCGGTGGACCGCCGCGCGGACTCCGGTGCCGACCGCCACGCTCGCGTCGCGTACGGCTGTGACGACTCGGCGCCCGAGGCCGCGGCCGAGCGTCGCGACCGTCCGGCGCAGCCCGTCCCGGAACCGGCTGCTGACCGCGGCGGTGACGATCACGGCGACCACCGCGATCGCGAGACTGATGCCGGCGACCGCGGCGACGACCAGCCGGGTGCTCATCAGGTCGCCGGTGAGCACTAAGGCGCCCAGCGCGAGGGCCGGCAGGAGCAACTTGACCGCGACCGTGCAGGCGTTGGTGAGCACGGTGAGCACGGCGAAGTTGGTCCGGTTGAAGCCCCACGAGCGCAGCATGGTGTAGTTCAGGCCCATCCCGAGGGCGCCGCCGAACGGCACCAGGTTGGACACGGCGCTGCCGCTGAAGTTGAGCACCAGCGCCTGCCGGTGGGTGAGTCGCGGCAGCGCGCCGGTGATGACGTACGTGTGCGCATACAGTCCCGAGAACCACACGACCGCCAGCAGGGCGATCTGCCAGGCGGACAGGGTCAGCAGCCGGTCGTACACGACGGACCAGCTCGCGCCGGTCGCGGCCGGGAACACGACGGCCAGCAGGCCGATCGCCGCAGCGACCGACAGCACCGAGCCGATGGCGCGCAGGATCGTATGGCGGGAGGGGAGCGGTCGGGCGGGTCTCATGGCGCATCACCACGCAGGGTCGTGAGGACGTCGTCGAGCAGTGGCCGATCGGGCTGTCGGCCGGTCTCGACGTACCACTCGTGGCCGAAGACGAGCCGGAACAGCGGATCGGGCAGCCGCAGGTAGACGGCGAGTGATCGTGGCGTGGTCCCGCCGGTGCGCTGCGACGCATGGGCGGTCATGGCCGCGCGCTTGGCAGGAAGGTGATCGCGGACGTCCACCCGATGGGTCAGCCGGCCGGGCGACGAGAACGACTGGCGCAGCCGCTCCGGCCGGAAGCCCGGCGGCAGCCCCGGGACGATCCGCAGCGCCTTCGCGACTCTGAGCAGGGCCCGCCGGTCGACAGTCGCTTCGAGGACGACCGGGGTGCGGGCCAGGGTGGCCGCCCGGTGGCCGACGGCATGCACCTGGACGTGGTCGGGGTGGCCGTAGCCGCCGGCCGGGTCGTACACGGTCAGGACGTCGGCGTGTTCGCGGCGCAGGATGTCGGCCAGCTGCTCGGCGGCGACGTCGACATCGGCGCTCGCGAAGGCCCGGTCGGGTCTGGAGCCGTTCAGCCCGGAGTCGGCGTAGCCCAGGCAGGTGACGGTCCGGCAGCCCAGGGCATTGGCGGCGGTCCGGAGCTCGTACAGGCGTCGCTCGCCGAGTGGAACGTCGTCCGAGGCGGCCGGATCGGTCAGCCCGGCCTCGCCGAGGGTCGCGACGACGACCAGCACCCGGTGTCCTTCGGCGGCGAGCCGGGCCAGGGTGCCGCCGGTCAGCAGGGTCTCGTCGTCCGGGTGGGCGTGGAAGGCCACCACCGTGTACGACTGCGCTGGCTCGGCCGTTCGGGTTCGGCTCCGACGGGATCGTCGCCGGCTCCTCCGGTCCGGCCGGCGTACCGCCAGGGCCAGCAGACCGGTCGCCAGGGCGGCGAGCACACCGAGCAGCATCCCGCTCACCACGTCGAAC
>DATFRX010000515.1:0-3458 GCA_035262905.1 Nocardioidaceae bacterium | reverse complement strand
AGCAACTGGTCGACCACGGCTGACGACATCGACCGGACGGTGGCGGCACTGCGGCGCATCTCGGCCGAGGTCCGGGGCACCTGATCCACCTGGCGGTAGGCAAGGCCTGGGGACGGTCGTGCTACTGCGTCATGTAGCGATCTGGCTATACTTCGAAGTATGGTACGAGCGCCAGGCTGGCCCGCCGTGCTCGACACGGCCGAGGAACAGTGGGGACTGGTCACCCGTCGGCAGATCCAATCGGCCGGGGTGGCCTGGTCAACGGTGTCCCGACTCGTCCGCACCGGCGCTCTCGAACGCTACGCGCACGGCGTCTACCGGCTACACGGCGCTCCGCCGGTCGACCACCTCGACCTACGGGCGGCCTGGCTGCAGCTCGACCCGGCAACTCCGGCGTGGGAGCGGCGATCCGAGTCCGGCGTCGTGTCACACCGATCGGCCGCAGCCGTCTACGGCTATGGCGACCTCCCCGCCGACGTGCACGAGTTCACGCTCCCGATCCGACGCCAGAGCCGACGCAACGACGTGCGGCTGCATCGGCTGTCTCTCGCGGCCGATGACTGGGAGCCGGTGGCCGGCCTGCCGGTGGCTCGACCGCATCGCATCGTGGCCGACCTGCTCGCCGACGGTCACGACCTCGGGGCCGTCGCTGAGATCGCCGCGTCCGCACTGCGCGACGGACGGAGCACGCCTGACCTCCTCGCCGAAAACCTGTCCGGCTTCGCCGCACGCTATGGCCTCCACGATGGCGACGGCGATGCGCTTCTCGCCTGGCTCCTCGATCTCGCGAGAACAGAGCCCGACTCGCCCTCGTCCGCCGTCGGTGGGTCCGTCTCATGACGCCGTCGGACGAGCGAACCGGATACGCCACTCCGGCGGCACTGCGACGCGGTCTGGCAGATCGACTCCGTCCGTACGCACGCCCACACGGCCCGTTCAACCTGCAAGACCTGCAGCGGCAGTACGCCTACGACCGACTGCTCGCCCGGCTCTACGTCGTGAGTGATGAGTGGGTACTCAAGGGCGCCACTGCGCTGCTGGCCCGTGGCATCGCGGTCCGGCACACCGTCGACGTCGACCTCTACCGCCGGGTTCGCGCGGACCAGGCCGAGCGGGATCTGCGGGCCGCCGCGGCACATGACCTCGGTGATTGGTTCGGTTTCGAGCTGGGCGCGGGCCGCGCGACCGTCGGCGCGGCGACGATCCGTTGGCCGGTTACCGCGCTGATCGGCGCCGCGCCATGGGCTCGGTTCCATGTCGACCTGGTCGGCGACCTGCGCGACCTCACCGGCACACCCGATCCGGTGCCGGCTCTGACGCCGGTCGAGCTGCCAGGGCTCGTTCGGCCGGGATACCAGGCGTACCCGTTCGTCGACCACATCGCCGACAAGATCAGCGCCATGTATGAAGTCCACGGCCGACAGCACCGACCGTCCACACGCTACAAGGACCTGGTCGATCTCGTCGCACTCGTACGTCATGCCGAGGTGGGTGCCGAGGCGCAGCGGAGTGCGCTGTCGGCCGAGGTCGCGCGACGCGGGCTCGCTTGGCCCGAGCACTTCGACGTCCCGGATCGGGCGCTGTGGCGGCGCGGTTTTGCGGCCGAACTGCGGCGGGCGCCGGGCCTCGACGTCACTGACCTGGACGATGCCCTCAGCCAGGTCCGACCATTCGTCCAACCACTGCTCGACGGCACCGCGACCGGGGTCTGGTCTCCGAAGGCCGGCCGTTGGCGAGGCGCCTGATCCACTGGCGGTAGGCGCGGCGGCGCGATTGGGGCCGGTGCCGAGGGCCGTCGTAGGCTTGTCCGGTCATGGCTACGACCGCATCGCCCGTGCCCCGCACCTACGAGGTGCGCACCTTCGGCTGCCAGATGAACATGCACGACTCCGAGCGGCTGACCGGCATGCTCGAGGCGGCCGGTTACGTCGAGGCGGCCGACGACACCATCGCCGATCTGGTCGTGTTCAACACCTGTGCGGTACGGGAGAACGCCGACAACCGGCTTTACGGCAACCTCGGTCATCTCGCGTCGAAGAAGGCCAAGCGACCCGGCATGCAGATCGCCGTCGGCGGCTGCCTAGCGCAGAAGGACCGCGGCGAGATCCTGCGCCGGGCGCCATGGGTCGACGTCGTGTTCGGCACCCACAACATCGGCTCGCTGCCGACGCTGCTCAAACGTGCCCGGGTCGAGGACGACGCGCAGGTTGAGATCCTCGAGGCGCTCGAGGTGTTCCCGTCGACCCTGCCGACCCGGCGCGAGTCCGCATACTCCGCCTGGGTCTCGGTCAGCGTCGGATGCAACAACACCTGCACGTTCTGCATCGTGCCGAGCCTGCGGGGTCGCGAGAAGGACCGGCGGCCCGGCGACGTCCTGGCCGAGATCGAGGCCTTGGTCGCCGACGGCGTCGTCGAGGTGACCCTGCTCGGCCAGAACGTCAACTCCTACGGCGTCGAGTTCGGCGACCGTTTCGCGTTCGGGAAGCTGCTGCGCGCGTGCGGGTCGATCGACGGGCTCGAACGGGTCCGGTTCACGTCGCCACACCCGCGTGACTTCACCGACGACGTCATCGACGCGATGGCCGAGACCCCGAACGTCATGCCGCAGCTCCACATGCCGCTGCAGTCCGGCTCCGACGTCGTCCTGCGGGCGATGCGCCGGTCCTACCGTCGCGATCGCTATCTCCGACTGCTCGATCGGGTCCGCGATGCCATGCCCGACGCCGCGATCAGCACCGACATCATCGTGGGCTTCCCTGGCGAGACCGATGACGACTTCGAGCAGACCCTCGACGTCGTACGCGAGGCGCGGTTCGCCCAGGCGTTCACGTTCCAGTACTCCACTCGGCCCGGCACGCCCGCTGCGGAGATGGGCGACCAGGTGCCCAAGGCGGTCGTGCAGGAGCGGTACGAGCGGCTGGTCGCCCTGGTCAACGACATCACCTGGGCAGAGAACCGGGCGCTCGTGGGCCGCGACGTCGAGTTGCTGGTCACCGAGGCGGACGGCCGCAAGGACGAGGCGACCCATCGCCGGTCCGGTCGTGGGCCCGACAACCGGCTGGTCCACTTCGCACCGGGGTCTGTCGTCGTCGAGCCCGGTGACTTCGCGACGGTGTCGATCACCAAGGCGGCGCCGCACCATCTGGTCTCCGACGCACCGGTGCGGGCCGTGCGGCGGCGACGAGGGTCGGCTGATGTCACGGCGAGTGCATCGGGCGCTGGCTCCCGCGTCATGCTGGGCCTGCCGACGGTCGGTGCTCCGGAGCCGGTGGCAGTGGGCTCCGGCCCGGCCTGCGGCTGCGACTGAGCCTCGTACGCGCGGTGGGCTGCTGCCGACCCGCCTTCCCGAAAGTTGGCGTGAGATTCAGCTTTTCGTACCGCTCGTACCTGCTTCTCACGCCAACATTCGGTCCAGCAAGCCGCCGTACCGCCACATTTGACAAACGGATTTGTCGAAT
>DATFRX010000514.1:0-2953 GCA_035262905.1 Nocardioidaceae bacterium | reverse complement strand
AGCAGGGCGTGGTTGAGCAGCGTGAGCGTGTCGGCCTCGACCTGGGCCCGGTTCGCCTGCAATCGGCGGCGCTCGGCGACCTCGACCACCGACGCCACGGCGATCGCGACGACCAGAAAGAGCACGAGCGCGAGGACCGCCACCGGGTCGGCGATGCTCAGCGTGAACAGCGGCTCGATGAAGAAGAAGTTGAGGAAAAGGGCGTCCAGCACGGCCGCCGTGACGGCCGGCCACCAGCCGCCGACCAGCGCGCAGATCACCGTCAGGGCAAGGAAGAGCATCGCCTCGAACGACAGCTCGTGCAGATCGCGGGTCGCGGCGAGGACCGTCGTCATCAGCGCCGAGCCGCCCAGGGCGAGCAGCCAGCCGGCGACCAGGCGTCGGTGGCCGAGCACCGGGCCCCGCGACGGCAGCAGTGGGCCCCGACGGGCATACGCATGGCTGACCAGGTGCACGTCGATGTCGGCGGACCCGGCGACGATGCGCTCGCTGACGCCGACCGCGAAGATCGCCTTCCAGCGCCGGCGCCGGCTCACTCCGACGACGATCTGCGCGGCGTTGACCCCGCGGGCGAACTCGAGCACGGCCTCGGCCACGTCGTCGGCGACGACCGTGTGATGGGCGCCGCCCAGCTCCTCGGTCAGCGCCCGCTGCCGGGCCAGCCGGTTCGGGTTGGCCGCGACCAGACCGTCGCTGCGTACGACGTACACGGCATGCAGCTCACCGCCGGCGCCGCGGGAGGCGATCCGGGCCGCCCGGCGCAGCAGCACCTCGCTCTCCGGGCCTCCGGTGAGGGCGACGACGACCCGCTCGCGGGCCGGCCAGCTCGCCTCGATCCCCTCCTTGTTCCGGTAGCGCTCCAACGCCTCGTCGACCCGGTCCGCGAGCCACAGCAGGGCGAGCTCGCGAAGCGCGGAGAGATTGCCGACCCGGAAGTAGCGACTCAGCGCGGCGTCGACCTTCTCCGGCGCATAGATGTTGCCGTGGGCCATCCGCCGCCGCAGCGCCTCGGGGGTGAGGTCGACGAGCTCGATCTGGTCGGCCCGGCGTACGACCTCGTCGGGAACCGTCTCGCGCTGCTTGACTCCGGTGATCGACTCGACCGCGTCGTTCAGCGACTCCAGGTGCTGGATGTTGAGCGTCGAGATGACGTCGATGCCGGCGTCCAGGAGCTCCTCGATGTCCTGCCAGCGCTTGGGATTGCGGCTGCCCGGCACGTTGGTGTGGGCCAGCTCATCGACCAGCACCCGGGCCGGTCGCCGGGCGAGCGCGGCATCGACGTCGAACTCCTCGAACGTCGTGCCGCGATAGGTCATCTGCTTGCGAGGGAGGATCTCGAGCTCGCCGATCTGCTCGGCCGTGTGGGAACGGCCGTGCACCTCGACGAAGCCGATGACCACGTCGCGGCCGCGCTCCTTGGCTCGCCGGGCCTCGCACAACATCGCGAAGGTCTTGCCCACCCCGGGTGCGGCACCGAGGTAGATCCGGAGCTGGCCCCGCTTCATGTCCTCATTCTTGCGCGTCGAGGGCCAGATTGAGCTCGAGCACGTTCACCCTCGGCTCGCCGAGGAATCCGAACGTCCGCTCTGCGGTGTGCTCGCTGATCAGCTTGAGCACGGTGGTGATGTCCATGCCGCGCACCTCCGCGACTCGCCGGGCCTGGATCTGCGCGTTGGCCACCGAGATGTCCGGATCGAGACCGGATCCGGACGCCGTCACCGCGTCCACCGGGACCTCGGCGTTGGGCGAGAGCCCGTTCTCCTGGCGGTAGCGGTCGGCCCGTCGCTCGACGGCCTTCAGCAGCTCCGGATTGGTCGGCCCGAGGTTGCTCCCCGAGCTCAGAGCCCCGTCGTAACCGACCGCCGAGGGCCGCGGGTGGAAGTACTGCGGCTGCTTGAACGGCTGGCCGATCAGGGACGAGCCGACCACCTGGCCGTCACGCTCGATGAACGAGCCGTCCGCCTTGTTCGAGAACAGCGCCTGGGCGACGCCGGTGACCGCCAGCGGGTAGACAACGCCGGTGATCACCGTGAACAGCAGCAGCATGCCCAGTGCGGCCTGGAGTTGGCGACGCATCACGAGACTCCTAACGCGACGATGACGAGGTCGACGAGTTTGATGCCGATGAACGGGATGATGACGCCGCCGAGCCCGTAGACAGCCAAGTTGCGGCGCAGCATGGCCTCCGGTCGCTCGGCCCGGAACCGGACGCCCCGCAGCGCCAGCGGGATCAGCGCGACGATGATCAGCGCGTTGAAGATGACCGCGGACAGGATCGCCGAGCGCGGCGAGTGCAGGTGCATCACATTCAGCGTGTCGAGCGCCGGGAGTACGCCGGAGAACATCGCGGGGATGATTGCGAAGTACTTCGCGACGTCGTTGGCGATCGAGAACGTGGTCAGCGATCCTCTGGTGATCAGCAGCTGCTTGCCGATCTCGACGACCTCGATGAGCTTGGTCGGGTCGGAGTCGAGGTCGACCATGTTGCCGGCTTCCTTGGCCGCCTGCGTTCCGGTGTTCATCGCGACGCCGACGTCGGCCTTGGCGAGGGCCGGCGCGTCGTTCGTACCGTCGCCGGTCATCGCGATCAGGGCGCCACCCCTCTGCTCGCGTTTGATCAGGTCCATCTTGTCCTCAGGCGTGGCCTCGGCGAGGTAGTCGTCGACGCCGGCCTCGTCGGCGATCGCCTTGGCCGTCAGCGGGTTGTCGCCGGTGATCATCACGGTCCGGATGCCCATGGACCGAAGTTGCTCGAACCGCTCCCGCATGCCCTGCTTGACCACGTCCTTGAGGTGGATGACGCCGAGCATCCTGGTCACGCCGGAGCGGGTGTCCCGCTCGGCCACCGCCAGCGGGGTACCGCCGTCGACCGAGATGCCGTGCGAGATGGTCTGGACCGCCTCGGGCACGGTGCCGCCGGCAGCCTGGACCCACTGCTGCACCGCGTCCGTGG
>DATFRX010000513.1:0-4282 GCA_035262905.1 Nocardioidaceae bacterium | reverse complement strand
GGCGAAGCCACCGATCGAGCTGATCGTCACCGTGAGCGAAGTGGCGCCGCCGGCCGCAACGCTTGCCGACGACGGCGTCGCTGACACCGCGAAGTCGGTGAGGCTCGCGGCGGCCTGGTAGGCGGCGAGTACGTCCAGTCGGCCGTAGCCGAAGGCGTTGTCCAGACCCAGCGGCCCCAGGTCGTGGGCTCCCGCCTGGAGGACCGACTGCTGCGCGTCGGCCGATGCCTTGAGCGAGGGGAAGGCGCTCAGCAGTAGGGCCACCGCGCCGGTGACGTGGGGTGCCGCGACCGAGGTACCGGTGTCGTCGACGTAACCGCCGAAGAGGTCGGTGGTGTGGATGCCGGTGTCCGGTGCGGTCAGGGTCGGCGAGGTCGCGCCCGCGCATGCCGACGGTCCGATGCTGCTTTGCAAGTCGAGGGCGTCGGTGTCGGTCGTGCCGCCGACGGCGACCGCCTCGGGATAGTTGGCCGGACTGGGCACGCTCCCGGCGGTCGGTCCGTAGTTGCCGGCGGCGAAGATCGGCAGGATGCCGACCGCCCGCAGCATGCGTAGGTCGGGCTGGAAGTCCAGGGCACACCCGGACGGCTGCATGGTCCAGGAGTTGTTGACCACGTTAGGCGCATCGGGGGTTGCTGGGTTGTGGTCAGGATCCAACAGCCATTGGTATCCGAGATGGATCGCCGTCGACGTCGCGGTGCCGCTGTCGTTGAAGATCTTGACCCCGATCCACTGCGCCTGTGGGGCCACGCCGATCGCGGTACCTCCGGCCTCGCCTCCGACGATGACGCCGGTCGTCTGACTGCCGTGGCCGTTGATGTCGGTCGGCGTCGAGGGATGTTGGCCGTAGGGGTCGTACCAGCTGTTGGTTCCACCACGCCAGCTACTGGCGAGATCGGGATGCGTTGCGTCGACGCCGGTGTCCATGCTCGCGACGACGACGCCCTGGCCGCGGTAGCCGAGGTCCCACAGGGCAGGCGCATTGACCAGCGCGACATTCGGCTCGACGGGTGCGGATACGAGCGTTGCCTGTCGACCGCCGGTCGCCTGCGGGCGGAGCGGTGCCGTCTCGGGCGCGGGCAGCCGCCGGTCCGGCCGGATCGCTGCGACGTCGGACCGCTGCGCCAGTGCGTCGAGCACTGCGGGGGTCGCGTTGAGGCTCACCGCGTTCTCGATCCACAGCGGCACCACATCGGAGACTTGGCCGGCTGCCTGCTGCTCGTCGAGGTAGTCCAGGATGCTGCGCTGTCCGACCGCGGCCGTGGCCCGGAGCGCGGCTTCGGCGGAGCGGAGTCGCTTCGGTCGGGAGTTCCCGTGGACGTCCGAGGGTCCGGCCTGCTCGCGGAGCACCACGATCGCCCCGATCTCGGTGTCCGATGCCGCAGTCGCCATCCGCGCTGCGAGCAGCGGATCGATCACCGCACGGGAGGTTGCCGTTGCGGGTGCGGCCTGTACCGGCGGTACGAGCAGTGCTGTCACGACGCCGAAGGTCGCCGCCGCGGTGACGAGCGGCGCAAGGAGCTTCCGGACCGGCGGGAGCTTCCTCATTCGACGATCTCCTCGACGTGTGGTCGCATCCGTACCCAGCGGCGCGTGGCTCGTCCCGCCAATGCCAGGGCGACCAGCCCGGCGATCGCGAGCGCGAGCAGGTTGGTGTAGTCGGACAGCCGGGTGGGCTGCGGCTGCTCGTCCGCGACCTCCGAGACGGGAGCCGGATGCCACCGGACTGGGACCGTCACCCGGTCACCGGCGCGGAGCAGGATGAGCTCGCCGACGCCGAGGCCGGAGGAGTTGATCCGGCCGGTCGCGACATAGTGATCCGGCCCCACTGCCTGCAGCCGCAGCAGCCGGTCCGACCCGCTGAGCTTGAGCGCGGCGGACGTGATCGGCGCCGGCGCCGGCCGTTGCGCGCTGGCCGCGACGACGGTGAACGCGTTCAACCCCGGTCTTCCCGGATCGGCTGCTGCCCGGACCACCAGATCGTCAAGCTCGCCGCTGGCGACGGCCTGGTGCGCCGTCACGGCTGGTTCGGCCGCCGGCTGCGGCGCAGGCACACTCTCCGCGAGCAGGGCGGCCGCGACAAGGACGGTCGCGCCGACGGCCGCCTCGACGAGGATCAGCCGGCGGGAGAGTCGAACGCTGCGGTTTCCGAGCCGTCGACCGTGGAGCACTGCGTTGTTGACGACCGCGATCGCGCCGACCACGACGACGAGGGCGGCCTTGACGAGCAGCGTCCGGCCGTACCCGGTCGAGGTCAGATCCCCGACTGCATAGAGCTCCTGGCCCGCGCTGTACAGGCCGGTGAGGACGACGAGCAGGATGCTTCCGCCGGCCAGCCAGGAGAAGCGGCGGCGGGCCATGCGCACGAGCTCCCGTCGCCCTTCGGCCGGCGCCAGTGCCACGACCAGAGCAGGCAATGCGCCGAGCCACAGCAGGGCGGCCACGACGTGAGCGCCATCGGCGAGCAGAGCGGCCGACCGGCTCTGATCCAGGGATGCGGCATGGCTGCGAAGCGCCTCGGTGACACCGAGCACGGCGACGAGGAGGCCCGCTGACACCGCGACCACCGGATCGGGACGCGTCGTTGACCAGCGTGCCGATCTGGCGACCAGGGCGAGCCCGGCGAGCGCGGCCAGAGCCACGAGCTGCCAGACGAGCAGGTGGCTGCCCCGCGTCGTGTCGACGAACCGGAGTAGCCCGATGCCGTCTGGCATCGTGACGGCCGTCTCGAGCAGGCTCACCGGCACCGCCAGGGCGGCGCAGATCGCGGCGAGCGTGAGGAGTCGCCGACGAGCCGATCCGACGACCGAGGCGGTCGACTCCTCGGATCTTCCGAGCACGATCAGGGCCACCGCGAGCGGCCCGACCAACCCGGCGAGGAGCGCCAGCCGCAGCCATCGCATCCCCGGCGCCACCGGTCCCGCGCCGGGAGACGATGTTTCTGAGACCGGTGGCGGCGGGGCGGCGCGGCTGCCGACGCTGAAGGCGATGGTGCCGGAGGTCTGATGGCCGTCGTCCTCGGCGAGGACCCGCCACACCACCGCGTACGCCCCGGCGTCCAGGTGCGGCAGGGTCAGCTCAACCTGGCGCGGGTCGGCTGAGTCGAGCTGGGTTCCGGACACCGTTCGGCCGTGCTGGTCGACAAGTCGTACCGAGCTGAAGTCCGGCGCGATGTCCTCGCTGAACCACAGCCGTACCGACGCAGGCGACGTCGCCAGGACCGCGCCGCTCGGTGGGTCCGACCGAAGGAGTACGGCGTGTGCGCTCGACGGTCCCGCTCCGAGGCCGACGAGCAGACCCACGAAGGCCAGAAGCAGGACCGCCGCGCGCATGCGGCGGTTCCGTGGTGCCGGCCTAGGTGACCGGCACATGGCCCACCTGGTAGCCCCCGAGCAGCACGGTCACCCGGTCGCCTCGATGCACCCAGTTCCCGTCGTTGACGAAGATCAGGTAGTAGGTCTGGGCCTGCTTGAACGGGCCGCTGTGGGAGTGCCCCATCAGCAGGTTGCCCAGGAAGACGCCGGAGCTCTCCTCCACCAGCGCGGGCGGCGTCTCCGCCTCGTGGATCGAGCCTGCCAGCTCGGGGTCGAGCACCTGGAACCGCAGATCGACCAGGCCGCCGCCGCCGGTGACCGCGACCTGGGTCAGCCGGATCCCGAGCTTGCGCTCCAGGGCTGCCGTGCTCACCGGAGTACGGGTCCACGTGGGCGTCGCGGCCTCGGGGACGACGGGCGTATCGTCCTGGTTGCTGTACGCGAGGCCGGCGACGCCCACCCCCGCGACCAGCGCTGCTCCGAGCAGCATGCCGACGATCCGGATCCGCCGCGAGGGCTTCGTGCCACGCGGGGAGGGCGGCTGTCGACCGGTATCGGTCTTGGCGAGTGTGGTCACCGAACTCCTCCCGCGGCTATGGATGGATGAACGTCAACATGCCGCCCGACGCGGGCGTCGCGGAGTTCAGGGGTCCGTTGGTCAGGTGCAGTTGGCGGTTATAGAGCGCATAGCCGGCGGCGACCGGCGGTGCGGGCGAGGCCGGCATCGTGACGATGGCGTCCTCGGTCGCACCCGCGGGGATGGTCTCCGCCGCGGCATCGAACGGGTGCGGGACCAGCCTCGCATCGCGCGCCACGACATGCTCGTGGAGGCCCAGCAGCGCCATCGTCGTGTTGTCGAACCCGGCGTTGACGTAGCGGAGCAGGAGCCGTTGGTTCGCAGCTGCGGTGATCCCGCCGGCCGTGTCGGGGTAGGACTGGCCGTTGATCATCCAGTACGTCGCCGTGTA
>DATFRX010000512.1:0-3085 GCA_035262905.1 Nocardioidaceae bacterium | reverse complement strand
CTCCGGGTCCAGGGTGACGGCCGAATGGACATCGGTGGTGGCTCCGCCGACGTCGACGACCACGACATCACCGACGGCCTCGGCGAGCAACTCGACGCCGGACAGCACGATGTCCGGCGTCGGCCCGACGACCATGTCGAGGAACTCCGCCGACGCCGACAAGCGCTTGCCCCCGATGACATGGCGCAGGAACATCTCCCTGATCGCGGCGCGAGCCGAGTCGGGCCGGAGCACGCCGATCTGGGGGACTACGTTGTCCGCGACGACATGGTCCACGCCCGCCGCCCCGAGCCGATCCACGACGTCACGAGCGGCCGCAGCGTTGCCGGCGACGACGACCGGGCCGGGCCAGGCGGCCGCGGCCAGCCGGTCGGCGGCATCGACAAGGACCGCGGGGTTGCCGCCGTCGGTGCCTCCAACCAGCAACACGACATCGGGCCGGGACGCCCGGAGCGGCTCGATGCCCGATGCGAGTCCGCCCGAGGCCACGTGAACGACGGCGCCGCCGCTCGACAGGGACACCCGCCGACCGGCTTCGGCGGTGACCAGCTCCTCCTGGCCGACGACCGCGATGCGCAAGCCGCCCCCGGCCGACGAGCACGCCACGACGTCGGCCACAGCGACACCACTGTCCTGTGCGATCAGCTCGGCCCGGCAGGCCAGCCAGCCGTCAAGCACGTCAGTCCCGATCGTGGTCGGATGCTCGGTCCGAGCGACCAGGTCGCCGCTGTCGACGTCGACCAGCAGCGCCTTGGTATAGGTCGAGCCGAAGTCGACGCAGGCGACCAGCGTCACCGCTCGCCTCCGGCCTCGGTTTTGCGCACTCGTTGTTGGTGCAGCGCCGCCGACACCCACAAGTACTGCGCAAAACCGCAGCGGGCGGCGGCGCTCGCGCTCACCGCTCGGCTCCGGGGGCGCTGCTCACCCGACGCTCACGCCGCGCCGAAAGCCTGCGCCAGGTCGTCGAGCAGGTCGTCGACGGTCTCGATTCCGACCGACAGCCGGATCAGATCGGAGGGCAGTTCGAGCTCCGAGCCCGCGACCGAGGCATGGGTCATCCGGCCGGGGTGCTCGATCAGCGACTCCACGCCGCCGAGCGACTCGGCCAGCGTGAACACCCGGGTCCTCGACACCAGGTCGAGTGCCGCGGCTTCGCCACCGTCGACCGTGAACGACACCATGCCGCCATAGCGCTTCATCTGTCGCTTGGCGACGGCGTGCCCCGGATGCGCCGGCAGTCCGGGGTAGAACACCTCGGTCACCTCCGGACGCGTGGTGAGAAACTCCGCGACCCGTTCGGCGTTGTCACTGTGTCGCTCCATACGTACGCCGAGCGTCTTGAGCCCACGCAGCACCAGCCACGAGTCGAACGGACCGGCGACCGCGCCCATCGCGTTCTGGTGGAAGGCCAGCGGCTCGGCGAGGTCCGGTGTACGAGTGACGAGCGCGCCACCGACGACGTCGGAGTGGCCACCGCAGTACTTGGTCGTCGAATGTACGACGATGTCGGCGCCGAGCCGGATCGGCTGCTGGAGGTACGGCGACGCGAACGTGTTGTCGACCACCAGCAGCGCGTCGGCGTTGTGCGCGATCGCGGCCAGCTCTTCGATGTCGGCGATCCGGAGCAGCGGATTCGTCGGCGTCTCGACCCACACCATGGTGGTCTGGCCGGGCCGGATCGCCGCCCGCACCGCATCGGGATCAGAGATCGGCACCGTGGTGTACTCCAGGCCCCACGTGGCCAGCACCTTGTCGAACAGGCGGAACGTGCCGCCGTAGGCGTCGTCCGGGATCACGACATGGTCGCCGGGCTTGGTCAGCGCCCGCAGCAGGGTGTCCTCGGCGGCCATGCCGCTGGCGAAGACGAGACCGTTGGAGCCGTCCTCGAGTGCGGCCAGACACTGCTCCAGCGCGGTACGCGTCGGGTTGGCCGTGCGGGAGTACTCGTAGCCCTCGCGGAGGCCGCCGACGCCGTCCTGGCGATAGGTGCTCGTCGCGTAGATCGGCGGTGCGACCGAGCCGGTGCGAGAGTCCGCCTCCTGACCGGCATGGATGGCCAGCGTGTCGAAGCCCGCGGAACGGGGCAGATGTGTGTCGCTCACGCAGGCGAGACTAGCTCTGTCGGCTCGTCAGTGCGGTGCCGGCCGTACCTCCACCGACATCGTGTCGCTGAACGGCATCTGCTTCGCCAGCACGAGCGCCTCGTCCCGGTCGGCGCAGTCCAGGATGTAGAGCCCGCCGATCTGCTCGCTGGTCTCGGCGAACGGTCCTTCGGTGACGACGAAGTCGCTGCCGTTCGGACGTACGACTGCCGCGGGCTCACTCGCGCTGAGTCCGGCGCCGACGACGTACTTGCCCTCGTCCCGCATCCGGGAGGCGAACGCGGCATGCCGCTCGATCACCGCCTCGAGCTCGCCCGGCGACCAGTCCCGCTCGACATTCGGGTCGGCGTACCCCAGGAACAGATAGCGCATGGCTGTCCTCTCGTCGTGCTGTTTCGCCTATGTGACGAACGACACCGGCCCGAATCGACAGGACGGCCGGGTGGGAACGAATCGGCCCCCGTTTATGTTGAACCAGGTGATTCGAGAATAAGGAGACCGCAGTGCTGTTCGGCCGCGAGAAGTCAAAGATTCCCAGCCGTGAGGACGCCCTGCCGGGCCGTGACACCCGACCGTTCAACGTCGGTGACAAGCACGCCGTGCTCGGCACCCCGATCGTGACCGATGTGCCCGAGGGGTACGAGTCCGTTGTCGTCGGACTCGGCTGCTTCTGGGGCGAGGAGAAGACCTTCTGGGAGCTTCCCGGTGTCTGGTCGACCTCGGTCGGCTACGCCGGTGGCCACACCCCGAACCCGACGTATGAGGAGGTCTGCTCCGGACGTACCGGGCACGCCGAGGTCGTGCGTGTGATCTACGACCCGACCAAGGTGACCTTCGACGACCTGCTCAGGGTCTTCTGGGAGAACCACGACCCGACGCAGGGGATGCGTCAGGGCAACGACGTCGGATCCCAGTACCGCTCGGTGATCTTCACGACCACACCGGAGCACCAGGCCAAGGCCGAGGCGTCTCGAGACGTCTAC
>DATFRX010000511.1:0-6957 GCA_035262905.1 Nocardioidaceae bacterium | reverse complement strand
TAGCAGATCTCCATCGCGACTCGCGCGGCTGCGGCTGGCTGACCGTCTTCGACCCGGCGCACGTAGGCCGCCTCGTAGTCGGTCAGAGTCTGGTCCGTATCGCCCAGCCACCAGGCCGAGTCGGCGGCCGCGACCAGGTCGTCAGCTGACAGCGGCGCGACGTCGCGGGCGAGGTCGTAGTCGTGCCGCGCGGCAGCCCAGTCGTGACCCCGATGGGCCTGCCTCGCGCGCTCGAGTGGATCGCTCCCAGCCACCGCGTGCTCCGTGATCGACATCGGGAGTCTAAGGCCGACCGGACCGGGTCGGGCGAGGCTCAGCGCCGGCCGCGTACCGCTGCGTCGACATGGGGCGGGGTCGGCGTGCCGGGGGGCGTGTCCGGGTCGGTCTCCGGCGGCTCGAAGACGGTCCGCACGGGTACGACACCGGCCCAGCTGCCGGCCTCGATGTCGCTCGGCTCGTCGCCGACGCCTTCGGCCCGGATCTTGACCGAGGCCTCGTGGAGGGGCAGACCCAGCACGGTGGTGGCCGCGAGCTCCTTGCGGGTGTGGTCCCGCAGCGTGGCGGCGCGGCCGGGCAGCAGCCGGTCGACGATCAGGGTCAGGGCGTGGTCGCGCTCCTCCGGACTCGTCACCGGCCGGGGGTCGCCGATGACGACGGCGCTGCGGTAGTTCATCGAGTGATGGAAGGCCGACCGCGCCAGGACCAGCCCGTCGACCACGGTGACGGTGACGCAGAGCGTCTGCTGCCGGCCCGCGACCAGACTGGCGGCGGCAACCGAGCCGTGCAGATAGAGGGTTCCGTCGCGGTCCGGTCCGTCTGGGTCGAAGGCGAACGCGGTCGGGAGCACCCGGGGTGCGCCGTCGATGACCACGCCGAGGTGGCAGATCAGCCCGGCCGTGAGTACGTCGTACAGCGCCTCGCGATCGGTGGCGGCCCGCTCTCGTACCCGGCGGATCTGGGTCCGGTCGGTCGGGGACAACGGCGTGGTCGACTGCGCGACGGTCAGGTCCATGCCCTCAAGTCTGGACGACCAATGGTCCGACCGTCTGGTCCGATTGGCCATTCGATGGCTGGACCAATCGAGGGCGGACCCGGTCAGCCGGCCGCGCCGAGGGCCTCACTCGTCGCGACCTCACGGGTCTCGGCGCCGCGCAAGGTCACGAGCGCCGCGATCGCCGCCAGCACCGCGCATACGGCCGCGCCGAGGAAGACCGCTTCCAGTTGGGCCAGCCCGGCGTCGAGCAGCCGGTCCTTGTACGCCTGGCAGTCGGTCGGGTTGTCGGGACACAGCACCGTGGTAGACGGGATGTCCTCGGACACCGCGTAGAAGCGCCGAAGACCGATCGTCGTGAGCGCCGAGATGCCGACCAGCATCCCGACCATGCGGGCCACGACGAGCAGCGCACTCGCCAGACCGTGCACCGACGACTTCGTGCTGGCCAGCAGGGCGGCGTTGACCGGTGCGATGGCGGCGCCGAAGCCCAGCCCGGTGAGCACCAGCGGCACCGTCGCCATCGGGCTGTCCAGCGAGGTGGCGCCCCAGGTGGACATCCAGCCGAAGCCCACGGCGGCCAGCAGCATCGCCCCGGCTGTCAGCTGCCCGGCCCCGATCCGGTGGGTCAGCCAGCCGCCGATCAGGGCGCCCACCGGCAGCGCGGCGAGGAACCGGACCAGGACCAGCGCGGCATCCAGCTGGGAGTCCGGATAGACGGTGATCCGGGCGATCAGCGGAATGTCGACCAGCGCCGCGATCAACGCGGCTCCGACCAGGGCCGAGACCAGCACCGCGCCCCAGGCAGGAGTGGCTCGCAGCGTCCCGCGCGGGATCAGCGGCTCGCGGGCGCGGGCCTGCCGCCAGACGAACAGCGCCGCGCAGGCGACCGAGCCGGCCAGCAGGTAGGGCCCGGCCGGGCTGAACACCTGGACCTGCGGATCGGCGGTGGCGAAGGCCAGGATGATGCCGGCCAGTGCTCCCGCCAGCAACATTGCTCCGGGCAGGTCGGCCCGGCGGCGGATCTCGCCCCAGGCACGCCAGTCGATCAATGGCCGACGGGCGGTGGCCTGGCGAACGAGGAACAGCGCAAGCAGGCCGTACGCGACCAGCGCCAGCGGGGTCAGCCAGCGGCTGTCGCCGGTCACCGGGATGAAGGCCCGGCCGTAGTCGATGTCGGTAACCAACGATTCGGGTTCGCGCATCAACACCACGATGGCGATCAGGGCGGCCAGGAACAGCACGGCACCGATCACATCGGGCCACGGTCTCTCTTCCGGGTCCGGAGCAGCCGTCTCCGGCTCGGAGCGCCGCCGGGTCGAGACGATCGCCGCCGCCAGCACCAGTCCGATGGCTGTGTTGAGCCAGAAGATCGCCCGCCAGTCGGCGACCGCGAGCACCAGCGCGCCGTACAGCGGACCCAGCACGCTGCCCAGCTCCTGGACGGCACCGACCACGCCGAGCGGCACACCGCGTCGCCCTGGCGGCCACAGATCCGCGACCAGCGCCAATGTCGCGGGTACGAGTCCGCCGCCACCCGCACCCTGCAGGAAGCGGCCGACCACCATGCTGTCGAGGTCGTAGGCCGCGGCGGTGATCACCGACCCGACGGCGAACACGACCAGCGAGCCGACCAGGACCGGGATCCGGCCCCGCAGGTCCGCGATCCGGCCGGTCAGGGGGAGGATGCCGACGTACCCGAGCAGGAAGCCGGAGATGATCGGCGCCGCCCGTTGCAGCTCGCTGACGTCGATGTCGACCGACCGCATCAGGTCGGGGAGGGCGAGCACGACGACGTAGGTGTCGGCCGCCGCGAAGGCGACCGCCACGGCGGCGAGCGCCAGCAGCACGCGTGGTGTCGCGCCGACCACGCGAGCCGCTGGTTCGGTCACGGGGCGGTGATGTCGACCGACTCGTCCGACGCCGTCAGCGACATCTTGTACGTGACGTCGCCCGCGTCGCCGTAGAACGGGCCGACCATGGTGGCGTCGTGGACCGCGTCGTCGTCGGTGAGTCGGTATTCCACGTTGAAGTCGGCAGACGCGTCAGCGGTCGGGATCAGCCGCTGCACGACGTCGCCGGGCAGCGTGCCCTTCACGGTGGTGAGTACGAGGTCGCCGTCTCGGGTCTCGTCGCCGGCCTCGAGGTTCTGGGTCGAGGTGAGCAACGACGTCACGCCGTCCTGGGGGTCGAAGAGGGTCGCCGGGTTGGGCGCGCCGAGGTCGGTCGGATCCACCGGGACGTAGGTGGGCGAGAAGCTGATCTTGGCCCAGACGTCGCTGCCCACCGCGATCACGTCGGCGTCGACGCCACCCATCGCGGAGACCGACACATTGCCCTGGAAGGCCGGATCGTGCGTGCCGGTGCCGCTGGCATCGAGCAGGCCGGTGACGCCGTCGGGCAGCTCGTCGGCGGCGAGGTCGAACTTGATGCTCGCCGCGTCGTCCAGCTGCTGCTTGGCGGTCTCGAGCCGGCTGGCGAGCTGGTCGGGTGTCGCCTCGGAGGACGAGTCGCTGGAGCAGCTGACCAGCAGGGGAGCGACGACGAGTACAGCGGCACCCGCCGCGATCGACATGCGTCGCCAGGGTGCCCGTACCTCCGTCATGGGGGTCAGCCTCTCACGTGGGCGGGCGACGCCACCGCCATGATCGGCTGGCTGGCCGCCTCGCCGGATCCGTCGCGACGTCCGGTGGCCTCCGGCAGGTCGACCGGGGCTCCGCTGCCGGCGGCCGCCATCGCGGGTCCGGCACCGGCCCAGCCGAGCAGGAGGGCGTCCTCACCCTTGAGGAACCGGTGGCAGCGGACGCCGCCGGTGGCCCGGCCCTTGCCGGGATACTCCGGGAACGGCGTCACCTTGACGGCGCCGGCCTGGGTGCCCGGCAATGCCGTGCCCGAGCCCGCGACGGTGACGACCACGGACTGCTCCGGGTCGCTGATCGCACCGAAGAAGACCACCTTGGCGCCGGCGGTGACCTTGATGCCGGCGATGCCGCCTCCGGAGCGGCCCTGCGGACGTACGCCTCCGGCGCCGAAGTGCAGCAGCTGCGCCTGCGACGTGATGAAGCACAGCTCCTCGTCGCCGGTCGTGAGCTCGATGGCGCCGACGACGCGGTCGTCGTGGTCCAGCCGGATCAAGTCCCAGCTGTCCTTGGCGGGGTAGTCGGTCGTGACCCGCTTCACCACGCCGTGCGCGGTGCCGAGCGCGAGACCGGGCCCGTCGGGGTCGAGTGCCGCCAGGCACAGCGCCTGCTCCTCCGGCTCCAGGCCGAGGAACTCCGACAGCGGTGCGCCGCCGCGCAGGTGCGGGGCGTTTGCGGTGCCGGGGAGCACCGGCAGGTCGAGCACGTCGAGCCGGTGCACGCGGCCCAGCGTCGTGACGACGCCGGTCTGGCCGCGAGCCGTCGCCGTCGTGACCGAGACGACCGCGTCGTGCTTGGCCCGCCGGCCACCCTCGCCGAGCGGCTCGTCGTTGGCGGTCCGGGCCAGCAGCCCACTGGAGCTCAGCAGGACGTAGCAGGGGTCGTCGGCCACCTCGAGCGGCATCGCGGCCTTGACCGGCTGGCCGGCCGACTCGAGCAGCACGGTGCGTCGTGGCGTACCGAACTTCTCGGCCATCTCGGCGAGCTCGTCGCCGACCGTACGCCGCAGCAGGTTGTCGTCGGCCAGGATCGCGTCCAGACCCTCGATGGTGCGCTCCAGCTCGGCCTTCTCCTTGTCGAGCTCGATCCGGGAGTACTTGGTGAGTCGGCGCAGCTGCATCTCGAGGATGTAGTTGGCCTGCGGCTCGGTGAGGTCGAACACCGACATCAGCCGGCTCCGGGCGGCCTCGGCGTTGTCGCTGCTGCGGATCAGCTGGATGACCTCGTCGATGTCGAGGATCGCGATCAGCAAGCCCTCGACCAGGTGCAGCCGCTCGGCGGCCTTGTTGCGGCGGTACTGGCTGCGGCGTCGTACGACGTCGTAGCGGTGCTCCAGGTAGACCCGCAGCAGTTCGCGCAGCCCGAGTGTGCGCGGCTGGCCGTCGACCAGGGCGACCGCGTTGATGCCGAACGACTCCTCCATCGGCGTCTGCCGGTAGAGCTGCTCCAGGATCGCCTCGGGATGGAAGCCGTTCTTGAGCTCGATGACCAGCCGGAGCCCGCTGTTGCGGTCGGTCAGGTTCTTCAGGTCCGAGATGCCGGCGAGCTTCTTGGTCTGGACGAGCTGCTTGATCCGCTCGATGACCTTCTCCGGGCCGACGTTGTAGGGCAGCTCGGTGACGACGATGCCCTTGCGCCGCGGCGTCACCGACTCGACCCGCGCGGTGGCCCGCATCCGGAAGCTGCCACGGCCGGTCTCGTACGCCTCGCGGATCCCGTCCAGGCCGACGATCTTGCCACCGGTCGGGAGGTCGGGACCCGGAACGAACCGCATCAGGTCGTCGACGGTGGCGTCCGGGTGGTCGATCAGATGCCGGAGCGCCTGGACCACCTCGATCAGGTTGTGCGGCGCCATGTTGGTGGCCATGCCGACCGCGATGCCGGAGGCGCCGTTGACGAGGAGGTTGGGGATCGCCGCGGGCAGCACCGACGGCTCTTCCTCGCGAGCGTCGTAGTTGGGCCGGAACTCGACGGTGTTCTCGTCGAGCCCGTCGGTCATCGCCGGAGCCGCTGGCGCCATCCGGCATTCGCTGTAGCGCATCGCCGCCGGGGGGTCGTCTGGCGATCCGAAGTTGCCGTGCCCGTCGACCAGCGGCAGCCGCATCGACCAGGGCTGCGCCTGGCGTACCAGGGCGTCGTAGATCGCGCCGTCGCCGTGCGGGTGCAGCCGCCCCATGACCTCACCCACGACCCGGGCGCACTTGACATGACCGCGGTCGGGCCGCAGGTTCATGTCGGCCATCGTGTAGAGGATGCGTCGTTGCACCGGCTTCAGACCGTCACGCGCGTCCGGGATGGCGCGCGAGTAGATGACCGAGTAGGCGTACTCGAGGTAGCTGTTGCGCATCTCCTCGCCGACGTCGATGTCGACGATGTGTTCCTCGAAGTCCTCCGGTGGGGCAGTCTTGCTGCGTCGGGCCATGGGTGTGGTGATCTCCTCGTACGGGGGGCGTCCCCATTCTGACTCGCGCCGCCGGGCCCGCGTACGAGGCTCGCCCGACCACCCCTGTGTCGGGTGGATGCGACAGGCTGGCCGGCATGGAACGCACCTTCCCCGCTCCGAGCGCGGAGACCGCCGACGCGCGACGACTGTTCCTCGACTACCTCGACTTCTACCGGTCGACCATCGAGGAGAAGCTGACCGGATTGTCCGAGGCGGACCTGCGACGCAGCCGGCTGCCGTCGGGCTGGACCCCGATCGAGTTGCTCAAGCACCTGGTCTTCATGGAGCAGCGCTGGCTGGTCTGGGGCTTCGCAGCCGAGCCGGTCGACGCGCCGTGGGGCGACCGCGGACCCGGCGACACCTGGCAGGTCGCCGACGACGAGTCGCTGCCGGACCTGCTCGCGGCGCTGCATCGAGGCGGCGTCCGTACCCGCGAGATCGTCGAAGCTGCCGACCTGGAAGCGCTCGGCGGAGTCGGCGGCCGGTTCGAATCCGACGCGGAGACGCCGACGCTGATCTGGATCCTGTTCCACGTCCTGCAGGAGTACGCCCGGCACGCCGGCCATCTCGACATCGCGCGCGAACTCGCCGACGGCGCGGTCGGGGAGTAGTCAGTCGGTGCGGGATCTCACCGAGCCCGCAAAGTCCTCGACGCCGTCCACGACGATCTCGAACCGGATCGAGTGGAAGAGGTCAAAGGTGTGCTGTCCGCCGGGCAGCTCGGCGTAGACGACCGGGTTGGACGACGCGGCTCGGAGCTGCCCGACGAAGCGGCGAGCGTCCTCGACGATCACGATCGTGTCCTGGTCGCCGTGTGCCGCGAAGAACGGCGGCGCATCGGCGTGGAGGTGGGTCGCCGGCGACGAGACCGAGGCGGGATCGCC
>DATFRX010000510.1:0-2995 GCA_035262905.1 Nocardioidaceae bacterium | reverse complement strand
ACCCGGGCGATCACGAAGAAGTCCTCGTCGACCGAGACGAATCCGAGCGAGCCGGCGTCGGACGGCAGCGGACGCAGCGTGTCGATGAGGGCGTCGATGTCGGTGCCGACCCGATCGGGCAGCGACTCGACCTGCCACTCGCCTTCCTCGCGGTAGGCCACGACCGCGAAGTCGACCGCGCTCTCCGTCATCTCGCCTCCCGGGTTCAGCTCAGCATGACGTAGGCCGCTCCTCTCGATGGTGGCAGAGGATGGCGCGCAATGCGATCCGGTTGCCGCCTGCCATGCACTACCGTGACGCACCATGCGGATCCACGTCGCGGACCATCCCCTGGTCGCCCACAAGCTCACCGCACTTCGAGACGAACGAACCGACTCCCCGACATTTCGCCATCTTGTCGAGGAGCTCGTCACGCTGCTCGCGTACGAAGCCACCCGCGACGTACGTACCGAGCCGGTCGAGGTGCAGACTCCGGTGGCGCCGGCGGCCGGCGTACGACTCAGCCGCCCACGGCCCTTGGTGGTCCCGATCCTGCGGGCCGGACTCGGCATGCTCGAGGGGATGCAGCGGCTGATCCCGACGGCCGAGGTCGGGTTCCTCGGCATGATTCGCGACGAGGAGACCCTGCAGGCGTCCACCTACGCCGAGCGGTTGCCCGAGGACCTGGCCGGACGGCAGTGCTACATCCTCGATCCGATGCTGGCGACCGGCGGCACCCTGGCGTCGGCGATCGACTTCCTCGTCGAGCGCGGCGCCGACGACATCACGGCGGTCTGCCTGCTGGCGGCGCCGGAGGGCATCGACCGGGTCGAGCAAGCGACGGCCGGTACGGCGATCCCGGTCAGCCTGGTCACGGCCGGTCTCGACGAGCGGCTCAACGACAAGGGCTACATCGTTCCGGGTCTCGGGGACGCCGGCGACCGGCTGTACGGCCTGGTGGACTGACGGCTGCCGCAGCCCCTCAAGATCCGTGGGCCAGCACGACGCGGGTCAGCTCGACGCGCGAACGGACGTCGAGCTTGTGGAAGGCGTGCCGCAGATGAGACTCGACCGTATGCGGTGAGAGCTCGAGCTCGTCGGCGATGACCCGGTTGGTGAGCCCGGTCGCCGCCAGTCGGGCCACCCGGAGCTCGGCAGCCGTCAGGCTCGCCCAGCCGAAGTTCGGCCGGCCGATGACCCCGGTCGGCGCCACGGCCAGCGGGCCACCCTGGCGAGTCGGCGCCCCTTCCACGTGCGCCGACACGCGAGCCGCCGTTCGGGCATCGGCGGGAGACGCCTCGCTGAGCGTCAGCACCGGCTCAGCCGGTTCGGCGAGATCGACGAGGGCCGACACGATGCTCGGATCGAGCGTCAGGGTCGGCATCCGGTCCATCGGCCGTTCCTTCTCGACCAGCAGGCGGGTCAGCTCGACCCGGCTGCCGACGCCGAACTTGCGGTAGACCTTGCGCAGATGGAACGACACCGTGTGCGGTGAGACGAAGATCTGCTCCGCGACCTCACGGTTGGTCATGCCACGGGCGACCAAGGTGGCGACCGTGCGTTCGGAGTCGGTCAGGCGGTTCCACGCTCGATCGCGCCGGACGTGCTCGCGAGTCTGCCGAGCCGTACGGATGGCGTCCCGGCCGACAAGGCTTCCGCTCGAGTGCCGGACCGACGACCCCGCACCCACTCGGGACTGCCGCCGGCTCGACCCGTCGCGAAGCCGGCAGCGGGCGTCGGCTGGAACCTGGCCGGATGCCCAGCATCGGACCAGCTCGTGCCGGAACACGAGATGACCGTCGCCGATCTCCACGATGAGATCGGCCTCGATGAGCTCGCGCAGCCACGGCTCCAGCTGCTCGGCTGGACGCTCGAGCAGGTCGGACAGGTCGTCCCGGCTGAACGGGCGGTCGAACGCCGCTGCTGCGACATCCAGCAGGTGGCGGGCCAGGGCGGACAGCTCCAGGACCCAGTAATGCATGACGGCTCGGGCGCGAGCCGGAACCTCTCGGCACAGCAGACGGGCCTGACCGCCGGACACCGCGAGGCCGCCCTCGTCGCGCAGTCCGTCGACCAGTGCGCGGAGCAGCTGGGGATTGCCTGCGGTCAACTCCGCCATCAGCCGCAGGTCCTCGTCGGGTGGCGCGCCGAGCACGTCGCCGATCACGTCGTCCACGACATCGTCCGGCAGGGCTTCGACGCTGACCCGTTCGGCGCCGAGTGCGTCCCACTCACCCAGCAGGTCGTCGGAGCCGGCTTCCTGCGGGGCATTCCGGCCGGACATGATCCAGCCGATCGACCGGCCGGCGAGCCGAGACGGGAGCGAATGCAGCGCATCGACCGTCGTGGTGTCGGCCCATTGCGCGTCGTCGACCGTGACCAGGGTCGAGCACCGGTCCCGGTCGTCGACAGTGGGCTGAGCGGTGTTCTCGAGCCAGCCGAGCACTTCATCGGGGGCGATGAACTCCCGACCGCAACGGTCGGCCCGGTCGCCGGGTGGGGATGCCGATCCGGGCGCGGCCCCTGGGGTCCTAACCCGCGCGACCCGGAAACCCTGCTGGATGGCGCGGTCCTCAGCCGCGGTGAGCAGTCGGGACTTCCCGATGCCTGCCGGGCCTGCGAGCCACAGCATCCCCTCGCGCCGGGCGTGCACGGCGTCGAGGACGTCTTCAACCGACTCCAGCTCCTTTGTACGGCCATGGAGTGGTTTGTCGTCGCTTCGAATGGGAGTCCCGTCCATGTCGAGTCGCCACCTGTGAGACTGCCCCGCCAACACCCACTTTGCGTCGGCCGCTCGTGCGACACATCCACCTGAGAAGTCGAGATACTGAGCCGGTTTCGGCATGTCAGGGTGAATTGGCCGCCGACCGGCCGTGAAACCGAAGGTATGGTGGAGCCGCCTCACCAGGTACGCACCGCTCGTCACCGTCGGAGGGACCACAAGCGGTACGCTCGCAGCCGCTGGAGTCGCCATGCCGTGTCCGCCCGCGCCCCTCTCTGCTCCACTAGCGGATCA
>DATFRX010000509.1:0-7860 GCA_035262905.1 Nocardioidaceae bacterium | reverse complement strand
TGCCGTTGTGGAACACCACGTCCCTGCGGAGCTCGATCGTCCACTCGGTCGCCTCCGCGTTGGGGCGTACCGACGTCGCGATGGCGGGCTGGAGCTTGTACTCCTCGTCCCAGAACAGCAGCGGCTCGTAGAGGTTGTTGCAGCGCGCGATGTCCGGGTTGGTGACCGGGAAGTGCGGGTCGAGCGTGTCTTCGAGCCCGCCGCCGGTCGCGCCATGGCTGAGGGTGCCGCCGGCGTGCTGGGTCGCGTTGGGATCCGGCTTGGGTGGGACGGCTCCGCAGCCCGCCACGGCGCCAAGTCCGCTCACTCCTAGTGCCGTTACCGCTCCGAGCCGTAACACCTCACGGCGGGAGAGTTCGCCTCGTCGGTGCGTCATGTGCGGGCCGTTCGCTCGACGCTGTTATCGTTCGCATTACGAATAAGCTTCGTGCAATGCGAACATAGAACGTGACGCAGGTCACCGTCAAGAGGATCAGCGGATGTCCGCAGCAGCGGGTGCCGACGGCGCGGAGCCGGTGCGCAGGTCGGGACGGGTGCAGTCGGTGGATCGGGCGATCGCATTGCTACGGGCGGTCGCCGCCGCATCAGGACCGGACGCGACGGTGACCGCGCTGGCGGCGACCTGCGGACTCAACCGGGCGACCGCCTGGCGCATCCTGATGACTCTCGAGTCGCATGGGATGGTGATCGCCGATCGTCAGACCGGTCGCTATCGGATCGGCTTCGGGGTCGTGGAGCTGGCCGGCTCGGCCGGTGTCGACGCGCTCGTCCATGCGGCGCACCCGGTCCTCGAGCGAGTCTGCCTGCAGACCGGTGAGACGGCGGCGCTGGCGGTCGTACGCAGTGGCGACCTCACCTACGTCGACGAGGTCGCACCGGTCGCCATCGTGGCGGCGACCTGGCGCGGCCGCAGTGTGCCATTGCACGCCACGTCGACCGGCAAGGCGCTGCTGGCGTTCTCCGATCCGGCCGACGTGACTCGCATGATCGGGCCGGAGCTGGTCCGCTATACCCCGACGACGATCACGTCCCGGGCGAAGCTTCTGGCCGAGCTCGAGCTGACCCGGCAGCGTGGCTTCGGCGTGTGTCGCGGCGAGTTCGAGTCGTCGGCCTGGAGCGTCTCGGCGCCGGTGCTCGACTCGTCCGGCCGTCCACTTGCGGTGCTGAGCATCTGGGGTCCGGCCAACCGGGTGCCGGAGGCTCGGTTCGACGCCCTCGGTGAGCTCGCCCGCGACGCGGCCCACGGCATCGCGCACGCCTGAGCCGCGCCGGGTCAGTCGTTGCGGGCGATCGCGATCAGGCCCTCGTCGGGCGGCTCGAGACGGGTCGCCGGCCCGAGGTCGATCCGAACCCGCTCGATCGTGCCGGAGAACGCGTTGTGCACCGGCGGGTAGTCGTCAGTGACCGGCGTACCGCGATCCACACCGACGTTGAATGTCTCGTCGAAGCTGAAGTAGTACGCCGTGGTCGACACGATCCGTCCGGCGCCGACCCACTGGCGGTCGATGGCCAGGGCCACCGCCGCCGCATCACCCGGCGGGCCGCCGGCGTACGCGAAGTCCATCACCAGCTCGTGCTTCCCCGGCTCCAGCAGCGGATCGGCCCGGATCGTGGTCAGCTGCCAGCCGAGCCAGTTGTACGCATAGCTGAGCTTGCCCTCGTGGCAGTAGAGCGACCAGCCGCCGAACCGGCCGCCCTGCGCGACCAGGACTCCCGTCGCGGGATCGTCCGGCACCTCGACGTCGACCGTGATCGTGTGCGAGCGGTTCTTGACGTTGGGCGCGACCTCCTCGGTGAGCCGGCCCGTCCGCGGCCCGAAGGTCACCGAGTGACGGCCCCGCGAGCTGGTCCGGCCGGCGAGCTCGGGGTTCTCCCGCTCGGTGACCCGGTCGTCGAGCGGGAACACCCGATAGCGCTCGCCCTCGGAGTGGAACAGCGCCTGCAACTCACGGAGTCGCTCAGGCATCCGATCGGCGAGATCCTGCGACTGGGACCAGTCCCGATACGTGTCGTATAGCTCCCAGACGTCGCTGTCGAAGCCCCGCGGCTCCTCGGTCATCAGCCAGGGGACACCGTGCCGAGTGACTGCGGTCCAGCCGTCGTGGTAGATGCCACGATTGCCGACCATCTCGAAGTACTGCGTACGACGCCGGTCCGGTGCGTCGGCATCGTCGAACGAGTAGCGCATCGACACGCCCTCGATCGGCTGCTGCCGAGCGCCCTCGACCGTCTCGGGCTCCGGCAGTGCAGCCGTGTCGAGCAGGGTCGGTAGCACGTCGATCAGGTGGTGGAATTGATGCCGGATCTCGCCCTTCGCCTCGATGCCGGCCGGCCAGTGCACGATGCAGCCGTCGCGAGTGCCGCCGAAGTGCGACGCGACCTGCTTGGTCCACTGGTACGGCGTGTTCATCGCCAGCGCCCAGCCCACCGGATAGATCGGGTACGTCGTCGGATCCCCGATCTGATCCCGCGACTCGTCCATCGCCTCCACGTCGTCGGCGAAGCCGTGACCGACCAGATGCTCGCGGATCGTGCCCTCGACACCGCCCTCGCCCGAGGCGCCGTTGTCGCCGAGCAGGTAGATCACCAGCGTGTCGTCGAGTGCGCCGCGATCCGACAGGGTGTCGATGATCCGGCCGACCTGTTGATCAGCGTGCTCGGCGAAGCCCGCGTAGGTCTCCATCAGCCGGGACGCCACGCGCCGAGCGGCCGAGTCCAGGTCGTCCCAGTGCGGTACGCCGTCGGGCCAGGCCGGCAGCTCGGTCGTCGGCGGGACGATGCCGAGCTCCTTCTGCCGGGCCAGGGTCCACTCGCGTTGGGCGTTCCAGCCGGCGCCGAAGTAGCCGGAGTACTTCGAGATCCACTCCGGTGCGACATGGAACGGCGCATGGGTCGCACCGAGCGCCAGGTAGGCGAAGAACGGCCGGTCCGGCGAGGTCGCGCGCTGCGCCTGGATCCAGTCGACTGCGTGGTCGACCAGGTCTTCGGTGAGGTGGTAGCCGTCCTCGGGCAGCCGGTCCGGCTCGACCGGGGTGGTGTCGGCGTAGAGCTGTGGGTACCAGTGATTCATCTCGGCGCCCATGAAGCCATAGAACGTGCCGAAGCCCTCGCCGGTCGGCCAGCGGGTGAACGGTCCCGACGGACTCACCTCGGCCGGCGGCGTCTGATGCCACTTGCCGAAGGCCGCCGTGCTGTAGCCGTTGCCACTGAGGATCTGGGCGATCGTGGCGGCACTCGGCGGCCGATAGCCGTGGTAGCCCGGCTCCGACGTCGCCATCTCCGACGTCACGCCCATGCCGACCGAGTGGTGGTTGCGCCCGGTCATCAGCGCCTGCCGACTCGGCGAGCAGAGCGCCGTCACGTGAAAGCGGCTGTAGCGAAGTCCGCCGGCAGCGAGCCGGTCCGCCGTCGGCATCTGGCACGGACCGCCGTACGCGCTGGACGCCCCGAACCCCATGTCGTCCACGAGCACGATCAGTACGTTCGGTGCTCCCGCCGGAGGAGTGACCGGCTGGACCGGTAGGCCGCGAACATCGAGCGGCAGGTGTCGGCGATCGGACGGGGGCACGTCCTGAGTTTGTCAGGGCGAGTGGTGGCGACGCGAGACGCGCAGTTGAGGCTGCCACTCGTCCGGACGCGACGTTCGCTGCCGGGCGAAGCAACCACATGCGAGTCTTTGGTTCATGACACAGAATCGGGCCGTGGAGCTCTCTGACTTCGACGCGTTGTCCTTCGACTGCTACGGCACCCTGATCGACTGGGAGTCCGGCATCGCGGCGGTACTCTCGCCGTGGGCCGCCGAGGTCGGGCTCGACCTCGACCGGGAGCAGTTGCTGACCGCGTACTCGGCGCACGAGGCCCGCGTCGAATGGAATCGGCCGACGACGCTGTACCCGGAAGTGCTTGCCCAGGCATTTCGCGACACGGGTGTTGAGCTCGGCCGGGAGGTCAGTACCGAATGGGCCGAGCGATTCGGCGGATCGGTCCCGGACTGGCCGGCCTTCTCCGATTCCGCTGACGCGTTGGCACGGCTGTCCGAGCGCTACCAGCTGATCATCCTGTCCAACGTGGACCGGACCAGCTTCGCGGGGAGCAACGCCAGACTGGGCGTGGAGTTCGACGCGATCATCACGGCCGAGGACGTCGGGGCGTACAAGCCGCGGCTCAACCACTTCGAGCGGCTCGACCAAGTGATCGCCGAGCGTGGTGTGCCGAGGGAGCGGCTGCTGCATGTCGCGCAGAGCCTGTTCCACGACCACGGTCCGGCCAAGCAGGTGGGGCTCTCGTCGGCGTGGATCAACCGTCGGCAGGCCGATGCCGGTTGGGGTGCCACGCCGGAGCCGGATGCCGAGTACTCATACCAGTGGGAGTTTCCGTCAATGGCGGCCTTCGCCGACGCGGCACTCGGCTAAACCGAGTCGTCGATGCTGTCGTCAGGCAGCGGGATGAGATCGCTCTGCGATGAACCGCTCGAGATCGGCGACGGAGACGACGGCCTCGTCCTTCGAGGTGCTGATCCGCTCGGTCACCCACTGGCGGATCAGCGTGGTCGCCGGCATTCCAGCTGCCTCGGCCTGCCGGCGTACCTGTTGCATCAGACTGCGTGGCAACCGAATCGAGGTCGATACCATGACCTCGTCCGCGATCCGATCGTCGAGCGTCGACCGGTCCACTGACTCCGGCAGACTCGTGTTGTCGTAGTGCTCGCGAAGCTCGTCGAGTTCCTTCTTCTTCATCGTCATCACCTCGCCTTCCGCCGAAATCGTCTCCGCTCGGTGTCGTCCATGTCTCTGGCCGTCACGATGAAGTCCCGGCCATCGGGGCCAGCTGCGACCACCACCATGAGGTACCGACCGGCGGTCGTCGTGCACCACACGACAGTTGTGCCCTGTCGACCACGGTCAATCCAGCGTGGCCGTTCGTAGAGTCCTTGTTCCACTTCATCAGGCGTGACTCCATGCCGAGCGATGTGGGCCTCGGAATCCTCGGTCCACATGATCTCCCCGAGCACTTACAGAATGTACCACGGCGTGGTACGCAATCCGGCACCGGTCGATCAGACGCCCTCGCGGAGCCGGAAGCGCTGGACCTTGCCGGTGCTCGTGCGTGGCAGGGCCTCGATGAACTCGATCGCGCGGGGGTACTTGTACGGCGCGATCCGCTGCTTGGCGAACTCCTGCAGTTCCTTGACCAGGGTGTCGTCGCCGATGACGGCCGGCGCGAGCACGATGTAGGCCTTGACGAGCTGTCCACGGGCCTCGTCGGGCACGCCCACCACGGCGCATTCGGCGACCGCGTCGTGGGCGAGCAGTGCCTCCTCGACCTCGGGGCCGCCGATGTTGTATCCGGACGAGATGATCATGTCGTCGCTGCGAGCCTCGTACCAGAAGTAGCCGTACTCGTCGGCCCGGAACGTGTCGCCGGTGATGTTCCAGCCGTTCTGGACGTATGTCGCCTGGCGCTCGTCGGCGAGGTAGCGGCAGCCGGTCGGGCCTTTGACCGCCAGTCGACCGGGTTCGCCGATCGGCGCCTCGTGTCCGGCGTCGTCGACGATGATCGCCTGGTAGCCGGGCACCGGCTGTCCGGTCGACCCGGGCCGGATGTCATCGTCGGCGGCGGAGATGAAGATGTGCAGCATCTCGGTCGAGCCGATGCCGTCGATGATCCGCACTCCGGTGGCGTCCGCGAACGCCTGCCAGGTCGCCGCCGGCAGATGCTCGCCGGCCGAGACGCACCGGCGCAGCGACTCCAGACGCTCGGGCCGGCCGGCGAGCAGCATCGCGCGATAGGCGGTCGGGGCGGTGAAACAGATCGTCACGTCATGGGCCGCGATGTGGTCGGCGAGCTGGTCGGGCGTTGCCTTCTCGATGAGTAGCGTCGACGCTCCGGCGTACAGGGGGAACACGACGAGCCCGCCGAGCCCGAAGGTGAACGCCAGTGGCGGCGTGCCGGTGAAGACGTCGTCGGCGATCGGCCGCAGGACGTGGGTCGAGAACGTGTCGGCGTTGGCGAGTACGTCGCGGTGGAAGTGCATCGTGGCCTTCGGCCGGCCGGTCGTACCCGAGGTGAAGGCGAGCAGTGCCACGTCGTCCGATGACGTCCCGACCGCGTCGAAGCCGGCGTCGTACTTCGCCGCCCGGCGGGTCAGATCGTCGTCCCCGTCGCCGCCGTACGTCACGATCGGCGCATCGCCGAGGTCGGCCGCTCGCAGATCGTCGGTGAAGCGGTGGTCGCACAGCGCCAGGTCGATCCGGGCGATCTCGTGCACGGTGCTGAGCTCGCCGGGACGCAGCAGAGGCATCGTCGTCACGACGACGGCGCCGGCCTTGAGAACGCCGAACCAACAGGCGACCAGCCACGGGTTGTTGGGCCCGCGCAGCAGCACCCGGTTGCCGGGCACGATGCCGAGCTCGTCGACCAGCACGTGGGCGACCTGGTCGGCGGTGCGTCGCAGATCGCCGTAGCTCCATCGGTCGCCACCGGGGGACAGGAGACAGGTTCGGTCGGCGCCGTGGCGTTCGATGATGTCGTCGAGCAGTGCCACCGCGCAGTTGAGCCGATCGGGGTAGTGCAACTCGGGGAGGTCGAACCGGAACTCCGGCCATCGGTCGGCCGACGGCAGATTGTCGCGGCAGAAGGTGTCGACGTGCGCCGACGGCATAAGCGGCATGGTCCCTCCCTGGCGGCGCCGTGCCTTGTGGGCAGTGGCGCGTGCGTCGGCTGCACCTGGGTCGGCTGCTGTCACAGCCTGCTTCGTAGTATTCCCCGTTCGTGACGACAGTCAACAGGCCGCGATACCGTGCCGGTGCTATGACCGAACCGGATCGATCCGTACAGCCGCGGGCGCTGATCGTGACGATCTACGGCCTGTACGCCCGCGAGCGGGGTGGCTGGCTCGGCGTCTCGAGCCTGATCCGGCTGCTGGCCGAGCTCGGTGTCGACGAGCCCGCCGTGCGTTCGTCGATCTCGCGGCTGAAGCGTCGCGGACTGCTCGCCGCCGAACGGATCGACGGCGTCGCCGGGTACGGCCTGACCCCCATGTCACGCGACGTGCTCGACGAGGGTGACCGGCGGATCTTCGACCGCACTCGGGCCCGGCTCGATGACGGTTGGCTGATCGCCGTGTTCAGCGTGCCGGAGTCGCATCGGCAGCGACGGCATGCCCTGCGATCGCGGTTGACCTGGTTGGGTTTCGGTGCCGTCGCTGCCGGGGTCTGGATTGCCCCGGCCCATCTGGATGCCGAGACGCGTGACGTGTTGGAGCGGGACGGTCTCGCCCCGTACGTCAGCCTGTTCCGCGCCGACTACCTGGCGTTCGGCGCCGTGCCCGAGCAGGTACGACGGTGGTGGGACCTCGACGAGCTGCAGGCCATGTACGACGACTTCCTCGCCGGGTACGGGCCGCTGCTCGACATGTGGAAGCGCCGTCGGGCAGTGGATGACGCGGCGGCCTTCGGCGATTGGGTGCGGGCACTGACGGCATGGCGGCGACTGCCGTTCTTGGATCCGGGCCTTCCGGCGTCGTTGCTACCGCCGGACTGGCATGGCATCCGGGCCGCCGCCCTGTTCGACGCGTTGCGCCAACGCCTTGCCGAGCCGGCCGACCGCCACGTCCGCACGGTCCTCTGACTCCGCGACGATCAGTCGAGGACGGCGACGCCCTGCAACTCGACGAGTGCAGTGTCGTCCCAGAGCCGGGCGACGCCGACGCCGGCCATCGCGGGATATGTCGCGCCGGCCAACTCGCGCCAGACCGCCCCGATGTCTCGCGCCCGGCGCTTGTACTCGTCCAGATCGACGATGTAGATCGTGACACTGGCCAGCTGCTCCGGCCGCCCGTCGGCGGCGACGAGCGCGGTC
>DATFRX010000508.1:0-13784 GCA_035262905.1 Nocardioidaceae bacterium | reverse complement strand
TGCTCGGCAGCGCGGGCATGCTCAAGCTGACCGCCGATCCCGCCATGGTCGACCTGTTCTCCGACATCGGCGTCGGGCAGTGGCTCCGCGTCCTGGTCGGCACCCTCGAGGTGGCGGGCGCCGTCGGCCTGCTCGTCCCCGTGCTGTGCGGCCTGGCCGCGCTCGGCGTGACCGTCCTGATGGCCGGCGCCGCCGTCACCAACGTCTTCGTGATCCACGAGAGCCCGTGGCTGCCGATCGCGCTGATGGCGGTGGCCGGCCTGATCGGGTACGCCCGGCGAGCCAGGACCGTCGCCCTCGTCGAGACGCTGCGCCGGCGTACGGTGGCGGCCCGCCGTCCGGTCGGGAGGACTGCATGACGTACGTGACGTCGAAGGACGGCACCCGGATCGCGTACGAGGAGGTCGGCGACGGACCCGCCGTCCTCCTCGTCGGGGGCGGGCTCGACGACGGTTCGGAGAACGCCCCGCTGGCACCGGGCCTGGCCGGGCACTTCACCGTGTACAACTACGCGCGGCGCGGCCGGGCCGGCAGCGGCGACACCCAGCCGTACGCGCTCGACCGCGAGATCGAGGACGTCGCGAGTCTGCTCGAGATCGCCGGCGGCTCCGCCCATGCCTTCGGCGCCTCGTCCGGCGGTGCGCTGGTGCTGGAGGCGATGGCGGCCGGACTGCCGATCGACAGTGCTGCGGTCTACGAGGTGCCGTACTGCGTGGCCTGCGACATGGCCGAGCGCGCCGGCGCGTACATCGCTGAGCTGGGGCCGCTGCTCGCCGAGGGGCGGCGTGGCGACGCGTTGGAGCTGTTCATGCGGTTCGCCGGAGCGTCTGCAACCGACATCGCGCAGGCGCGGGAGTCGAAGTGGTGGCCCGGCCTGGAGGCGATTGCGCACACCCTGGGCTACGACGCGGCCTGCATGGGCGACTTCCGGCCGCCGGTCGAGCGGCTGGCCCGGATCGAGCAGCCGGTCCTGGTGCTCACCGGCGGCCGCTCGGCGACGCCCCAGGGCATGGGCGGGCTGCCGCCGGACTTCTTCGACCAGGCCGCCGACGCGATCGCGGCCTGCCTCCCGCGATCCGAGCGGCTGACCCTCGAGGGCACCGGGCACATAGTCGACGCCAAGGCGCTGGCACCGGTGCTCGACCGGTTCTTCGGCCGGTCGCGCTAGAGGTCGCCGCCCTCCTCGAGCAGCCGGGCGATCTCCCGCTGGATCAGCGCCAGCCGGGCCTCCTTGACCAGCGGGAACAACCGTCGGCGCCGGCGCACCTCGTCGAAGTCGACCTCGACCGTGACCAGATCGGGCTCGTCCTCGACGGCCTGGCCGATCACCTTGCCCCACGGGTCGACGACGTGCGAGCCGCCCCAGAAGTGCAGGTCGCCCTCGGCGCCGACGCGGTTCACGAACACGACGTACAGCTGGTACATCCGGCCGTAGAACGTCGTGATGCCCTCCCAGTACTCGCGGGCGTCGTACGCGTCCGGGAATCGGCTCTGCGCACTGACGGCCGGCACGATCAGCGCCCGCGCACCGTCCTGGGTCGCGATGAACGCCAGTTGCGGCTGCCAGGCGTCGCCGCAGATCAGGGTCGACATCGTGACGTCGGCACCGGCGGAGTACGACCGCAGCGACGGGCCCGGCGTGAAGTGCTTGCGCTCTTCGAAGATCGAGTACGTCGGCAGGTAGAGCTTGCGATGGACGTGGACCAGCCGCTCGCCCTCGTAGTATGCGGCGCTGTTGTAGGTGTGCGGACTGCGGGTCGCGGACTCGGCGAAGCCGATGTGGATGCCGGCCGGCGCCGCCTGCCGCGCGAGCTCGACCAGACGCGGGTCGTCGACCCGGATGGCGACGTCATCGTCGACGGTGCCGACCGAGTAGCCGGACAGATAGAGCTCCGGGAACACGACCAGGTCGGAGCGATCGTCCTTCGCCCTCGCGATGACCTCGGCAGCCTGCGCGAGGTTCGCGTCGACGTCCCCGAGCGCCGAGTCGAGCTGGGCGAGCGTGATCCGCACGCGGTGATGCTAGGGCATCCGGCGCCGCCCGATCCCGGCGAGATCGCACCACGAGTGGCTGATGACCACACCACGAGTGGCTGATGATCGGGACTGGCGGTCACTCGACAGATGTCGGGCACTGACGCGGCGGGCTTCGACAAGTGTCCAAAGACGAAGCGACAAAGGCTTCATTAGCCTGCGATCGGACGCTGGCCGGATGGCCGGTGTGGTCGGCGTCGTTGCGTGGCAGATCGGGGCCCATCCGCGCTCGGCGCCGCCGTGGCCGAGAGGAGCCCCGGATGAAGCAGCGCGCCCGCAGAAGCCGGACGATTCGACGGAGGGCCAGGCTGCTCCTCGCCCTCATCGCCGGTCTCACCCTCGCCGTCGTGGCCGGCGCCCCGACCGCCGTCGGAAGCTCGGCCCGCTCGACCGGTGGCTCAGCCGATTCGAGCACCGAGGCCCGAGCCGCCCAGCAGGCCAAAGTGTCCAAGGCACTGTGGGACCGCATGGCGAAGACACCGCGCGCGGTGGCGTCGGGCAAGAAGGCCGAGGTCCGGCCCACCGACTTCGAGGCCTACCACCTGGACCGGGCCGGAATGCGGTCGGCGCTGTCCCAGGCGCCGCGTGAAAACACCCGGGCGGCGGCGACGTCGGATCTGACCATCTCGCTGCCGGCGCCGGACGGCGGATTCCAGCGGTTCCTCCTCGAGGAGTCGCCCGTGATGGCGCCGAAGCTCGCCCGCGCCCATCCCGGCATCACGACCTACAACGGCGTCGGAGTCGACGACCCCGCGGCGACCATCCGAGCCGACCTGACTCCGCTGGGCTTCCACGCCTCGGTCCGCGGCCAGGACGGCCAGTGGTACGTCGAGCCGTACTACCACCTCGACCAGAGCGTGTACGTCAGCTACTTCACCCGAGACGCCAGCAATCCCCACCAGCAGTGGGTCGAGAACGACGTGCTCGGCTCGCTGCCGGCTGCGTCGATCGCAGCCGTAGCCGCTGCGGCCGGCGGACCGAGCGTCGCGACCGACCTGCGAACGTACCGGCTGGCGCTGCTGTCCAATCCCGGGTACGCCACCTATCACGGCGGATCGCAGAACGTGACCGCGGCGAAGGTGACGCTGATCAACCGGGTGACCCAGATCTACGAGGAGGAGACGTCGATCCGGCTCGTCCTGGTCGGCAACAACGACCTGCTCAACCTCGACACCGCCGCGCAGATGACCGAGCCGAACGGGCCGTGCGGATCCGCGGCGTGCTTCACCACCGCGCAGTCCACCTCGTGCTCGGGCAGCACGCTGACCCGGAACCGGCTCGTGATCGGCCAGCTCCTCGGGGCCAGCAACTACGACATCGGCCACATCATCCTGGGCAACCCGGGCGGCGGTGTGGCCAGCCTCGGCAGCGTCGGCGGCAACTCGAAGGCGCAGGGCTGTACGGGACTGACGGCGCCCACAGGGGACTATTTCGCGGTGGACTACGTGGCACATGAGATGGGCCACCAGTTCGGCGGGAGCCACACGTTCAACGGAACCCAGACGAACTGCTCCGGCGGCAACCGCAGCGGCGCCAACTCGGTGGAGCCCGGCAGCGGATCGTCGATCATGGCGTACGCCGGGATCTGCGCGTCGGACAACATCCAGCCGCACAGCGACCCTTACTGGTCGCAGCGCAGCTTCCAGCAGATCACCGAGTTCGTGACCTCGGTCCGGCCGGCGATCAACGAGGTCGAGACCGCGTCACTGCGCGACTTCGACACCGACGGCGACTCGTTCCGGGTCACCTTCGGGGGCAACCAGTCCGAACCGATCATCCGCGGCGTCAACTACACGACCGCCGGCATCAAGGCGGCCATCGAGTCGATGCCCGGCTGGCCGACCGGCGGCATCGCCACCGTCGCGGCGTTCGGCGGCACCGGGGCGTTGAACGACTTCGGCTTCCAGGCGACCTTCGGCGGCACCCTGGCGGCGACCAACGTCGGCAGCCTGGGCCTGGCCGACTTCAGCGGCGCCGACGGCTTCGTCGGCGAGACCGCGAAGGGCGGGCCGGTCGACAACCAGGGCTTCACGATCGAGCCGACCGGCAACTCCGCCCCGGTCGTGACGGCGCCGGACCAGTACACCATCCCGCTGCGTACCCCGTTCAGCCTCACCGGCAGCGCGACCGATCCCGACGGTGACGCCGTGACCTACCTGTGGGAGCAGACCGACCGCGGTGGCACCACCGGGACCGGGCTGATCAGCAACGTGAAGACCAATGGCCCGCTGTTCCGGGTGTTCGGCACTCCGCTGCTCGAGCCGCCGTACGTCGAGACGCAGTACAACGCCGACGGCGAGAACCACCCGACCACCGATCCGACCCGGGTGTTCCCAGACCTGGTGCAGATCCTGAACAACGACACGAACGCACGCACCGGCGTCTGCCCGGACGCGGACGTGGAGTGCTTCTCGGAGTTCCTGCCGACGTCGGACTACGTCGGGTTCGCCGGCGTCAACGCCGACCCGCTGTCGCTCAACTTCCGGCTGACCGCTCGGGATGGCATCGGCGGGGTCGCGAGCGCCGACACCAAGCTGCTGCTGGCACCCACCGCGGGTCCGTTCCTGGTGACCTCGCCCAACACCGCGGTCAACTACAGCACCGGCATCCCGCGCACGGTGACCTGGGACGTCGCCGGCACCGACCAGGCTCCGGTGAACGCGTCCGAGGTACGGGTCAGCCTGTCGGTGGACGGCGGGGTGACCTACCCGTACGTCCTCGCGTCGGCTACGCCGAACGACGGCTCGGTGAGCGTCACGTTGCCGAACGTCGGGACGACCATGGCGCGGATCAAGGTCGAGGCGGTCGGCAATGTGTTCTTCGACCTGTCCGACGAGCCGTTCCGGATCTCCGCCGTCGAGGCGATCCGCGACCAGCTCGACGCGTTCGCGGCGTCCGGCGACATCACCGGGAGCCAGACCGCGAAGAACCTGCGCAACAAGCTGAACCAGGCGATCCGGTTCCGCGACGACGGGCGGCTCGCCCCGTACGAAGCCCAGATCGATCAGTTCATCTCGCAGGTCCGGGACTACACGCCGCGGTTCGTCACACCGGCCGCCTCGGACAAGCTCGTGAACGAGGCACAACTGCTGCTGGACGGCCTCGACTGAGCCAGCCGGTGCCTACCCGCGCGCCCACGCGGGGTAGGCACTGCGTCCGGCAGCCCTCGTCTCGACAGATGTCCGCAGCGGCATCGCGTACTTCGTGCATGTGTTCGGTGACGCCGTCGCGGCTGCTTCCGTAGCGTGCCGGTAAGTGGTCGGTCCCAGCCCGTCGACCGGGCGTCAGGTCAGGATCGCCGCTCGCACGTTCTGTCATCTCGACCGGTCCATCGGAGGCGAGACCCATCATGAGGACGACCGTCGCCACCAGCGCAGTGCTTGCGTTGCTCGCCGTCACCGCACCGGCGGTCGGCGCTGCCAACGGCGCCGAGCCACCGCACATCGTCGTCGCGGACGGCGTCACGCAGCCGGTCTTCGGCTACGACGACGCGATCCGGGAACGGGTCTGGGTCGACCTCGACGTCGACAGCGACCGGGACGGTGTCAACGACGTCGTACGCGTCGACATCATCCGGCCGGCCGCGACCGAGCAGGGTCTGAAGGTGCCGGTCATCATCGACGACAGCCCCTATTACACGACGCTGGGCCGCGGCAACGAGTCCGAGCTCAAGGCCGACGTCGACGGCGACGGGCTCCTCGACCGCTGGCCGCTGTTCTACGACAACTACTTCGTGCCCCGCGGCTACGCGGTTGCGCTGGTCGACATGACCGGCACGGCGGGTTCAACCGGCTGCCCGACCATCCAGGGAGCAAACGAGAACGCTTCCGGCCCGGCGGTCATCGACTGGCTCAACGGTCGCCGCGGGGCACACGACGCGGCCGGTGACCCGGTCGGGGCGGACTGGGACAACGGCAAGTCCGCGATGATCGGCAAGTCGTACGACGGTGCCATGGCCATGGCCGGCGCCGTGTCCGGTGTCGACGGCCTCGAGACGGTCGTGCCGATCTCCGGTCCGTACAACTACTACGACTACACCCGCACCAACGGCATCGTCATGCGCGGCAACAACTACCTGCTGTCGCTGGCCGACGCCATCACCGACGACGACCCGTCCCGGCAGCAACGCTGTCAACCGGTCTGGAACGAGATCGGCGCCAACGACGGCGACGAGACCGGTGACTACTCGCCGTTCTGGGACGACCGCAACTACCTGGACGACGCTGCGAACATCGACGCCAGCGTGTTCCTGGTCCACGGCCTCCAGGACGAGAACGTCCGACCCGACCACTTCAGCAAGTATTGGGCCGCGCTCCGCGACAACCACGTCGCCCGGAAGCTGTGGATCAGCCGGACCGGTCACGTCGAGCCGTTCGACTACCGGCGTGCGGAGTGGGTCGACACCCTGCACCGCTGGTTCGACCACTGGCTCCAGGGCATCGACAACGGGATCATGCAGGAGCCCGCCGTCGACGTGGAGACCAAGGTCAACCAGTGGGAGCAGTTCGACCAGTGGCCGGTTCCCGGGTCCACCAACGTCAACGTCTGGCTCCGCGGCGACGACCAGGGCGCCGGGTCGCTCGGCCTCACCCCGGGCGACGGCCCCCGGACGCAGTCGTTCGTCGACGACCCGAACCAGCTCGAGGCGGCGATGATCAACACCCCGGACCAGGCGAACCCCAGCCGCCTGGCGTACCTGTCCGACCCGTTGTCCGAGGACCTGCGGATCTCGGGTACGGCCAAGGTCAGCCTGTCCGCGTCGTCCAGCCTCGACGCGGCGTACTTCGGCGCGATCCTCGTCGAGTACGGGCCGAGCGTCGAGAACGACCGGACCGGTGACGGCATCCGGCAGACGACGCTCCCCGAGGAGTGCTACGGCGAGTCGAACCAGTACGACGACGGCTGCTACCGGCCGGTGGCGTACCGCCCGATCAACGTGACGCAGTGGCGGGTCACCAAGGGGATCCTCGACGGCCGCAACCGCAACTCGATCACCACGCCGGAGCCGATGGTGCCGGACGAGATGGAGCAGATCAGCTTCCCGATGCTGCCGAGCGAGCACGTCTTCCTGAAGGGCAACCGGATCGGCGTGATCCTGGTCGGCAGCTACCGCAGCTACTCGGCCGAGCGGCTGCCCACCCGGCCGACGATCACCGTCGACACCAAGGTCAGCCGGATCGCACTTCCGATCGTGGGTGGTCAGCAGGCCGCCCGCGACGCCGGCATCCCGCTCCGCTAGGGGTCAGCGCCGCAGGTACTCGGCGACCACGGTCATGTCGTGGTCGCCGAGGCCGGCGGCGACGGCGGCCGCGACCAGTTCCCGGGTGGCATCCGCCTGTGGCATCGGCGCGCCGACCGACTCGGCGAGCGCGTTGATCAGCCGCTGGTCCTTGGCGATCAGCTCGAGGCTGAAGGTCACTGGGGTGTCGTCGGGTCGCAGGAACGCCGCACGCTTGTACTGCACGTACGGCGCACCGACCGCACTCGCGGCGAGCACGTCATAGGTCGCCGCTCGGTCCAGTCCGGCGCTCTCGGCGAGCACCACCGCCTCGCTCACCGTGACGTTGAGGGCGGCGATCACTGCGTTGACCACGAGCTTCATGGTCGCGCCGGCGCCGACCTCGCCGAGGTGGAAGATCGACTTGGCCAGGTGGTCCAGCGTCGGTCGGGCCGTCTCGAGTGCCGCGGCATCACCGCCGACCATGATCGTGAGCTCACCGCGCTCGACCAGCGGGACGCTGCCCGACACCGGGGTGTCGAGCAGGCTACCGCCGCGCGACGCCACCTCCGGGGCGAGCGCGCGGACCGTCTCCGGTGCGACGGTGCTGGTATCGCAGATCACGACGCCATCCCCGACACCCGCGAGCAGTCCGTCGTCACTGCCGTAGGCCGCCTGGAGAGCGGCGTCGTCGGCCAGCGAGACGACGACGACATCGGCCTGCGAGACCGCGTCCCGGGCGGTCGCGGCGACCACCGCGCCGGTCCGCTCCGCCACCGCCACGGCCTTGTCCGGCGACCGGTTGAACACCACCACCGGCAGGTCGTCGGCCCGAAGCCGGCCGGCCATCGCGGCACCCATCCGGCCGGCGCCGATCACCGCGACTGTCATAGCAGCAGCCACCCGCCGTCGACATAGAGGTCGACGCCGTTGACCGATCGGTTGCGGAGCAGGAAGTCCACGGCATCGACGATGTCGGCCATCTCGACGTTGCGACCGATCGGCGTTCGCGCCAGGACCGCCTCGGTCGCCGCCTTCTTGTCGGCCCAGAACGGGCTGTCGCCGACGATCCCGGGATGGAGCGCGTTGACCCGGATCGGCGCGAGCTCGGTGGCCAGGGTGGTGACGAGGCCGGACACGCCGCCGTTGACAGTGGAGACCGTGGTCGAGCCGGGGTACGGGCGCTCCTTGGCGAGCCCGCCGAACAACACGATGGCCGCGTCCTCAGTCATGCGCGGCAGCAGAGCGTGGATCACCTCGGTGTAGCCGACCAGCTTCATGGTGACCAGATGCAGCGCGGCCGCGAGGTCGTAGTCCTTGGCGGTGTTGGCGTCGCGGTCGATCGCGGCCAGCACCAGTTGGCCGACGTCGTCGACGTCGGCCAGGGCGTCGGCGATCCCCTCGGGCCGGGACAGCTCGAGCCCGATCCCTCGGGTGTTGCCGCCGATGTCCTTGGCGATCTTCTCGGCTTGGGCCGGGTCGCGTCCGGTCAGCACGACGGCCTCGCCCGCGTCGGCGTACTTCCGCACGATCTCGCGGCCGATGCCTCGCGTTCCTCCGACGACGAGCACGGTCATGGCAAAACACCTCGCAGGTAGTCCCAGTCACGGGCGAATCGGTACGAGTGCCGTCCCGGCGGCTGCGGCGACTGCGTCTCGAGCCACCGCAACGGACCAGAACCGAGGTTACGGAAGCCGTGGACGCAGCCGACCCCCGCCCACGCCACGTCGCCCGGTCCGAGCTCGTAGCGCTCGTCGTCGAAGGTCGCCTCGGCACGTCCCTCGAGGAAGTAGTAGGTCTCCTCGAACGGGTGGTCGTGCGAGCCGGCGACCCCGGCGGGTTCGTACTGCACCATGAACATCGTCGTCAGGTCAGCACCGAGATCGGAGTCGACCATCATCTTCACGGTGATCCCGCTGTAGACGAGGAGCGCGGTGCGCATGCTCGCCGACACGGCCAGCGACGCCTGGTCCTGCCGCCCGGGCTCCATGTGGACCGGCTCGATGTGGCCGAACCGGCGGGTCCGCGGGTCGCGTACGTCGACGCCGAGGATGTCGTCGCGGTCCGGCAGCTCCGGCACGAGGAGGGTGTCGCCGTCGTGGCCGTCCCGCGGCACCGGCCCCTGCATCTCGGCCCAGCGGACCCGGTCGGCGCCGTCGTTGCGCCACCGATGCGGCACGCCGACCGGGATCAGCGCGTAGTCGCCCGGTCCGAGGCGGAAGGACCCCTCCGACGTGTCGAGCCGACCCGTGCCGTCGACGACGTAGACGCTCTCCTCGAAGGAGTGGACATGCGTCGGCAACGAGCCGCCGGGCTCGAGGTCGCAGACCCCGAACCCGGTGTGGACGGCGCCGTCGGACTCCGCGACCGCGTTCCAGCGCGAGTACGCGGTCGCTCCCTTCGCCCAGTCGCGCGGCGCCACGAAGTCGGCCTCCGCGGCGAGCCGTACGACGTGCCGAGCAGTCATCCGTCGGACTTGTCCGCCACGGCGCCGATCAGGTAGTCGCGCGAGGACTCGACGTCGCCGCGGGCCTTGGCCACGTCGGCCAGCAGCTGACCGTCTCGCTTGCGGGTCACGCCGCCGACGATGACGGTCTCGACGTTGGACACGTCGGCCGAGAGCACCACGGCCGCGACCGGGTCGATGACCGGCGCCATCGCGAGCGACGTCGCGTCGATGACCACCACGTCGGCCTGCTTGCCCGGGGTGAGCGATCCGGTCCGGTCCTCGAGGCCGGCCACATGGGCGCCGTCGAGCGTCGCGGCTCGCAGCATCTGCTCGGCGGTCAGGCAGTCCTTCGGCACCTGCTCGTTCGGCTCGTAGGCCTGGTCGTGCACGCGAGCCCGGTCGGACGCGAACGCGGCGCGCATCTGGGTGAACATGTCGCCCGGCACGGTCGTCACGACGTCGATCGAGAAGCTCGGCCGCAGGTCGAGCCCGAGGGCCTGGAGGGTTGGAGGCCAGCCGTGTCCCATCTGCAGCTCGACCTGGGGCGCGATCGAGATCCTGCCGCCGCTCTCCTTGACCAGCTGCCATTCCTCGTCGCTGAAGTGGCAGCAGTGGACGTACGTGGTGTCCGAGCCGAGCAGACCCATGTCGCTGAGCTGCTTGATCATGCCGAACCGGCCGGCCAGGCGGCCCATCGCCACGTGCACGGTGATCGGGATGTCGAGCTCGCGGGCCAGCGCCCACTCCGAGCGCACGACGTCCTCCTGGCAGAAGCCCGGTCCGCGAGTGGCCAGACCGAGTGTCAGCAGTCCGTCATCGGAAGAGAAGTACGTGTCGCGGATCCGGCGTACGTCGTCGCCCGGGATCACGAGCTTGCTGTCGAACCAGTAGTCCGCGAGCGAGGTGTTGGCGCTGCCGTAGGCATAGAGCGAGCGGATCCCGGTCGACTGCAGGGCGTTCACAGCGGCGTCGGGATGGTCCGGCGTGTTGTTGATGTGCGACCAGTCGACCAGCGTCGTGATGCCGGCATTGAGGCATTCGAGCGAGCCGGCGACGTTGCTGGAGTGGACGTCCTCGGGCCGGTAGACCGGCGCGAACGTGTCGAGCACCTCGACGAAGTAGTCGTCCAGGGTGGCGTTGGGGGCGCAACCGCGGATCGCCGCCTCCCAGGTGTGCCGGTGGCTGTCGACGAACCCCGGAATCACGATCCGGCCGCTGGCGTCGATCACCTCGGCATCGACGTCGCCGAGATCGGATTGGACGGCGGTGATCTTGTCGTCCTCGATCAGGACGTCGCCGCTGGCGAGATTCCCGATCGAGGGATCCATGGTGAGGACGGTGCCTCCCCGGATGACGGTCTTCGTGGCCATGCGCGGCTTCTCCCTCCTAGTACGCCATGGGTTGGCGTACTGCTTCGACCACCTTGTCGACGGTGGGTATGACGATGTCCTCGAGCGCGTCGGCGAACGGCAGCGGCACGCATTCGGCCGCGACCCGGCGGACCGGCGCGTCCAGGAGCTCGAATCCCTCGTCGGCAAGGATCGAGGCGACCGTGCCGCCCCACCCGCCTTGGAAGGGGTTCTCCTCGACGATGACGACCCGCGAGGTCCGGCCGACGGACTCGAGGACGGTGCGGGCGTCCAGTGGGATGAGGCAGCGCAGGTCCACGACCTCGGCGCTGATCCCCTCGTCGGCAAGCCGGTCCGCGGCCGACAGGGCGATCGGCACCGTGTACGCCAGCGCCACCAGGGTCACGTCGGTGCCAGGGCGTACGACCGCCGCCTCGCCCAGCGGCACGACATGGTCCGGCGGGGCCGGCTCGCCCTTGCTCGCGAACAGGCCCTTGTGTTCGAAGAAGACGACCGGGTCGTCGCTGCGGATCGCCGACGCCATCAGACCCACCACGTCGGCCGGTGTCGACGGCGCCGCGATCTTGAGTCCCGGGATCGTGAAGACCCAGTTCTCGACCGCCTGCGAGTGCTGCGCGCCGAAGCCGAGCCCGCCACCGTTGGCGGTACGCACCACCAGCGGCGTCGTGACCTGGCCGCCGGTCATGTAGCGCAGCTTCGGGATCTCGTTGGCCAGGTAGTCGAAGCAGCAGGCCAGGAAGTCGGAGAACATGATCTCGGCGACCGGTCGCATCCCGGTCATCGACGCCCCCAGCGCGGTGCCGACGATCGCCTGCTCGGAGATCGGGGTGTCCCAGACCCGGCCGGCCCCGAACTCCTTGAACAGCCCGACAGTGGTCTTGAAGACTCCCTCGGCCGCGCCGATGTCCTCGCCCAGGCACACCACGGTCGGATCGCGCCGCATCTCGCGGGCGATGCCCTCGGCGACGGCCTCGCGGTAGGTGGTCAGGTCCGCCACGCGGCACCTCCGTCCGCCCATACATCCGCCAGCGCATCAGCTGGATCGGCGTCCGGTGCTGCCGTCGCCTCCGCGATCGCCTCCTCGACGACGCGGTCGGCCCGCTGGTCGGCGCCCACGACGTCGTCGGTTGACGTGCCCCGGTCGGCCAGCCGCTGCCGCGCGATGTCGATCGGGTCGCGGCGCATCCACTCCTCGACCTCTTCGGCCGGACGGTACGTCGCCGGGTCGGTCCGGCTGTGGCCGTAGTGGCGGTAGGTCTGCGCCTCGATCACGGTCGGACCATCGCCGGCCCGGGCTCGCTCGGCGGCCGCCGTCACGCTGGCGTAGACCGCCTCGACGTCGTTGCCGTCGACGATCTCGGCCGGGATCTGGTGGGCACCGGCTCGGTCGGCCGCCGGGTTGTCGGTCGCCGTGACCGACCGGATCGGCGTGTACTCCATGTAGAAGTTGTTCTCGCAGACGAACAGCACCGGGAGCTTCCACACCGCCGCCAGGTTGAGCGCCTCGTGGAACGCGCCGATGTTGGTCGCGCCGTCGCCGAAGAACGCCACGGCGACCTGATCCGTCCCGCGCAGCTTCGCCGACCAGGCCGCACCGCAGGCGATCGGTAGATGCGAGCCGACGATCGCATAGGAGCCGAGCATGCCGTGGTCGGCCTTGGTGAGATGCATCGAGCCGCCCTTGGCCTTGTTGAGCCCCGTGGACTTGCTCATCAGCTCGGCGAGGCACTCGACCGCGGTGGCGCCGCGCGCGAGCGCATGGTGATGGCCGCGATAGGTCGCGAAGACATAGTCGTCGTCGCGCAGCGCCAGACTCGCGCCGACGGCGACCGCCTCGTGCCCGGCCGCCAGATGCGTGGTGCCCTTGACCAGCCCGCGCAGGAAGAGGTCGTGCGCCGCCTTCTCGACCCCGCGGATCAGCCGCATCTGCTCGTACGCCTCGAGCAGCCGCTCGTCGTCGAGCGTCGCGGCGGCGGTCGATCCGGCGGGCACGGTCACGATCGTTCGCCCCGACCGGCTGCCGTGTTGAGATGCGACTGCGACTCCCGCAGCGTGTCGAGCTGACCGCCGACAGTCCAGTACTTCCGGCCGGCGACCAGCAACTCCTCGGCGGGGAACTTCGTGATCACCTCGCAGCCCTCGGCGGTCACGACGACCTCCTCCTCGATGCGGGCCGCCGACCAGCCGTCGGCGGCCGGCCAGTAAGTCTCGAGCGCGAAGACCATGCCCTCCTCGAGAACCTCGGGATGCTCCAGCGACACCAGGCGACTGAAGATCGGCTTCTCCCAAATCGCGAGGCCGACGCCGTGGCCGTACTGCAGGGCGAACGCCGCCTCTTCGTCCGGGAAGCCGAACTCCTCGGCGCGCGGCCACAGCTGCACGATGTCGCCGGTCGTGACGCCGGGCTTGACCATCGCGATCGCCTGGTCCATGTACTCCCGGCAGCGGGTGTACGCGTCGCGCTGCGCCACTGACGCACTGCCAACGGCGAAGGTGCGGTAGTAGCAGGTCCGGTAGCCGAGGTGGCTGTGCAGGATGTCGAAGAACGCCGGGTCGCCGGGCCGGATCACCCGGTCGCTGTAGACGTGTGGGTGCGGCGAGCAGCGCTCCCCCGAGATCGCGTTGACGCCCTCGACGTACTCGCTGCCGAGGCTGTAGAGCACGTTGGCGACCAGGCCGACGGTCTCGTTCTCCCGGACGCCGGGTTTGAGGA
>DATFRX010000507.1:0-8784 GCA_035262905.1 Nocardioidaceae bacterium | reverse complement strand
CGTCGAGTCGACGATGTCTGGGACACTGCTGCTCGCGCTGGCCATGGTGGACCTCGACCGCGCCGACCGGACCGGGGATCGCGGTGTCGCCGCCACCGGAGTACGGCTGGTCGCGCTGGCCGAGCGGTTCCGCTTCAGCCGAAACTTCCAGCCCACGATGTCGCCCGACCGAGCTCGCCAGACAGCCGAGCAGGCGGAGCCGGAGGCGTATGCCGCCGCCGTCTCCGCCTACTCCGGTCTCGAGCTGGACGAGCTGCGTACTGCTGCGCTGGCCGTACTCGCCGAACGTGGCGCCTAGTGCGCCGGGTCGCGGTTGTAGAGCCGCCGCGCCCACAGGTAGCCACCGACTGTCAGGGCGGCGCACCAGGCGATCGTGATGATTGCGTTGTTGCCGATTGGGGTGCCCAGCCACAGCCCGCGCAGGGTCTCGATGGCCGGCGTGAACGGCTGGTACTCGGCGAACCACCGGATGCCGACTGGCATCGAGTCGGTCGGCACGAAGCCGCTGCCGAAGAAGGGCAGCAGGATCAGCGGCATCGGCAGGTTGCTCGCCGCCTCGACCGAGGGCGACACCAGCCCGAGCGCCACGGTCAGCCAGGTGAACCCCAGGGCCAGCAACGCCAGGATGCCGAGCGCCGCCATCCACTCGGCCAGGCTCGCGTTGGGCCGGAAACCGACCAGCAGAGCGACCCCGAGCACGACGACGATGCCGACCATCGTCTGGATCACGCTCCCGATGACATGGCCGGTGAGCACGCTGACCCGGGCGATCGACATGGTGCGGAATCGGGCGATGATGCCTTCGGTCATGTCCATGGCGACCGCGATCGACGTGCCCTGGGCCGAGCTGGCGATGGCGAGCAGAACGATGCCCGGCACCACGTAGTTGACGTAGTCGCCCCGACTGGCGGTCGGGCCGTCGATGCCGGCACCGAGCGCGCCGCCGAAGACGTACACGAACAGCAGGAGCATGACGATCGGCAGGCCGATCAGCATCAGCGTCACGGACGGATAGCGCTGCATGTGCTTGAGGTTGCGCCGCAGCATGGTCGCCGAGTCGGCGACGGTGTAGGACAGGGTGCTCATCGGGTCTCGACCCTCTCGTTCTCGTTGGGCCCAGTCAGGGCGAAGAAGACGTCGTCCAGGTCAGGCGTGTGTACGGTCAGCTCCTCGACCTCGATCGACTCGTCGTCGAGCCGGTCGAGCAGGCGCTTCAGGCCACGCAGGCTGCCGTCGCTCGGGACCTGCAGGGTGAGTCCGGTGGCGGTGTGGCCCTGGCCGTCGAGGGCATGGGCCGCCGACGCCAGACCGCGCGGGTCGGCGAACCGGAGCTGGACGTGGCCGCCGGGCACCAGGCGCTTGAGCTCCTCGGGCGTGCCGTCGGCGACGAACCGGCCGCCGTCGAGCACCGCGATCCGATCCGCGAGCTCGTCGGCCTCGTCGAGGTACTGCGTCGTCAGCAGGATCGTGACGCCGTCGGCGACCAGGTCGCGGATGATGTCCCACATGGTGCGTCGGCTGCGCGGATCGAGTCCGGTGGTCGGTTCGTCGAGGAAGATGATGCGTGGATCGCCGACCAGGGTCATCGCCAGGTCGAGCCGCCGCTTCATGCCGCCGGAGTACGTCGACACCGGCTTGCTGGCGGCGTCGACCAGGTCGAATCGCTCGAGCAACTCGGCGGCAAGCCGGCGGCCGGCTGCCTTGCCGAGGTGGCGCAGGTCCGACATCAGGGTGAGGTTCTCGGTGCCGGTCAGCAGGTTGTCCACCGCCGAGAACTGCCCGGTGACGCCGATCGCCGAGCGGACGCGGTCCGGATCTGCGGCCAGATCGTGGCCCGCGATGCGGATGTCGCCGGCGTCGGTGGTGATCAGCGTGGACAGGATGTGGACGATGGTGGTCTTGCCTGCGCCGTTGGGCCCGAGCAGCGCGAAGACCGTCCCTTCCGGCACGGTCAGGTCGATGCCGTCGAGCACGACGTGATCGCCGAAGGCCTTGCGCAGGCCGGTCGCGGCGATCGCTGGGGGAGTTGTTGTCGTCGTGGTTGTCATGTCGCAACCGTGCAGCCGCCCGGCATCGCGGCGGTTTCATCGCGGTTTCAGCGCCGGTTTCAGGCGGCCGAAGCGGGTCGAGGACGTCCGATTCGTACAAGAGCCTCGCCGTGCTGCGCGCCTACGGTGAGGACATGACTCCTCGATTCGATGCCATCGGCCTGGTCGTCGCCGACATGGGCAAGGCGCTTGCGTTCTATCGACGACTGGGCGTCGACATCCCGACCGATCTGGACTCCCAGCCGCATGTCGAGGCGGCGCTGCCCGGCGGGCTGCGGCTGCTGTTCGACACCGTCGAGACGATCCGCTCGTTCGATCGGGACTGGACACCGGCGCAGGGCAGCCGGGTCGATCTCGCGTTCGCCTGCGACAGCCCGGCCGAGGTCGATCGCCTGTACGCCGAGCTGACCGACGCCGGACACGAGAGCCACAAGGAGCCCTGGGACGCCTTCTGGGGCCAGCGCTACGCGGTCGTACGCGATCCCGACGGCAACGGCGTCGACCTGTTCGCCGCGTTGGCGCCCGGCGACTCGTAGCCAAGGAGGGAGCGCAGCGTCACGCCGGTCAGTGCCTTCACGTCGCGAGCGAGATGGGCCTGGTCGGCGTAGCCTGCCGTCGCGCCGACCTCGGCGAGCGGCCGGCCGGTCCGGGCGAGCGCCAGGGCGCGGTCCAGCCGGAGCACCCGGGCCAGCGTCTTCGGGCCGTAGCCGAACGCGGACCGGCAGCGCCGGTGGAGTTGTCGCTCGCTGAACCCGATCCGGTCGGCGGTGTCGGCGACCGACCGGCCGGCGTCCAGCGCGTCGGTGATAGCGAACACCACCGGATCCGGTGGGTCGACCCGCTCCAGCCGTTCCGCCGCGATCGCCTCGAGTGCCCGGCCAGGCGCGCGCGCGGCCGCGACCCGCTCGGTCAGCACCCTCACCCACGACTCCGGCCACAGACTGCTCAGCGGCACGCGGTGGTCGGTCAGGGCGTGTGCGGGCACCCCGAGCACGGTCGGCCCGGTTCCCGGCGCGAAGCGCAGCCCGGTGAACGACGCTCCGGGCGGACTGACGCCGAGGTAGGGCCCGGTGTCCGGACCCGCGACCAGCAACTCGCCGTTGGACCAGATCAGGTCGAGACAACCGTCGGGCACGATCCGGTAGCTGCGCCTGGACGGCTCGGCACGGCGGGTCCAGACCGTCGCGTCGAGAAGCCGGGACCGCCGCTCTCGGTACATGCGTTTCACGCTACGCGGCCACGCCGACAGCCCGTACCCCGTGCCAAGCCGCCATGATGGGTCCGTGCCTGCCGTACGCGAGATCCTGATCGGCCGTCGCACCGGCGACCATCTCATCCTGGCCGTTCGAGGGCGGCTGTTCCCCGACGGCGACGATCCGCAATGGCTGTGGACGTCGCTGTCGCTGCGCATCGGCGGCTTCACCGGTCAGCTCGAGGGCGGGGTGCGGGCCGACGAGCTGCGTCGCTTCCGCTCCGGCGTCGAGGGTCTGTACGACGGGTCCGAGACGATCGCGACGCTCGCTACCGAGGACGGCTGGCTGAGTGCCGAGCTGACGTCGCCCGAGGCCGACGCTCTCGCCGTCGAGCTGCGAGCGCGGGACGAGGCGACGCCGCCCAACGAGCTGCGCGGTGCCATGGACGAGCTCAGCCTCGAGAGCCTGGTGACCGTGATCGAGACCCTGGTCGACGTCGAACGCGCCTATCCGATCGGGTAGCAAAGCGGTGGACGGGCCTGGCGATCTGCGTCGATGATGCCGAGCATGACCGACGTACGGTGGACCGATCAGGCGGCGGAGTTTCTGACGTACGCGGGCGACTATCTGCGGGAGTGGCCGGCCGAGCACAGCGTGATCCTCACCAACGCCGAGCGCCGGGTCGACCTGCTCGACGCGGACAACCTCTGGGGCTGGGCGGTCTCGCCGGGCGGTGCGGTCGTGGCAGCCGCCATCCACACGCCTCCGTTCGGCGCCTATCTGTCACTGGCGCCGGACGAGCCGATTCGGGTGCTCGCCGCCGCATTCCACAAGCGCGGCCGGCAGCTTCCCGGCGTCGGCGGCTTCCGGCGGCCGGTCGAGACGTTCGCCGCCGAGTGGGCGCGCCGGACCAGCGCCGAGATCCAGACCACGATGCGGCAATGGGCATACACCGCCGACACAGTGACCCTGCCCAACGGTGTGCCGGGCCGGATCCGTCGGGCCGACCTCGGTGATCGGCCGATGCTTGCCGAGTGGGTAGCCGGCTTCCACGTCGACACCGGACTGCCGACGGAGCCGCCGGCCGACCTCGACGAGCGGATCGCGGACGGGCGGCTGTTCGTCTGGCTCGTCGACGACCGGCCGGTCTCGATGGCGGGCGTCACGCCGCCGGCGGGTGGGGTGACCCGAGTGCAGTACGTCTACACACCGGCCGACCAGCGGGGGCACGGCTACGCCAGCGCCTGCGTCGCGGCAGTGACCGCCGGGGAGCTGGCCGCGACAGGCCGGACCTGCATGCTCTACACCGATCTGACCAACCCGACGTCCAACGGCATTTATCAGGCGATCGGCTATCGACTGCTCGGGGAGGCGGTGCAGGTGGGCTTCGGGTGAGCCTGGGCCGTCTGTCGTCGGCGCGTTCAGCGCAGGGGGACGAAGCGGTAGGCGCCGTGCCGGGTCGCCCTCGGCGGCGCCACTCCGTCGCGGACCAGCCGCAGCAGGGTGCCGGCGACCGGCAGCACCATGACGCCGTCCGGGCCGAGCTGCTCGATCAGCTCGATCGGCACCTGGTCGGCTTCGGCTGACACCAGGATTCGGTCGTACGGCGCCTCCGTGGGCCAGCCCAGGACATCCGGCTTGGCCTCGTGGATGTGGGCCCACGGCACGGCGTACCGCTGTAGGTTGGCGGCTCCCCACAGTGCGAGATGAGAGTCGATCTCGACGCCGATCACCTGCCCCCGTGGACCGACCAGATGCGCCAGGATCGCCGTCGTCCATCCAGAGCCGGCACCGACGTCGAGTACCCGCTGTCCCGGATCGACCTCGAGCAGGGTGACCATGTCGGTGACGGTGGTCGGCTGCGAGTTGGTCTGGCCGCCGCCGATCGGGAGTGGGCGGTCCTCGTCGGCCAGGTGCCGCTCCCGAGACGGCAGGAAGTCCCGGCGGTCGGTCCACGCCATGGCATCCGACACTCGGTGTTCGTCGTCTCGATGCCGCACGGTCTCAGTGCATCATGGAGTGTGGCTCCTCGCCAGCAGGCGGCGCTCAGCGCCAACGGCCGACGGGTCTACGACGACGTCCACAGCCGGGCGGAGCCGCGATGAGTATTCGGATCACCTGGTGGGGTCACGCGACGATGCTCGTCGAGGACGGCGCCCGCGTGCTGACCGATCCGGTCATGACCGCACCGTTTCGCTACCTTCGGCGCCGGGCCGGTGTCGATCCCGATCCCAAGTCGATGCGCCCCGACGTCGTGGTGATCTCGCATCTGCACGGCGACCATCTCCATCTGCCGTCGCTACGCCGGCTGCCGTGGGGCACGTTGGTGGTCGTGCCGCGCGGCGCCGGTCAGCTGCTGGCCGACCTCAAGCTCACGGTCCAGGAGGTCGAAGTCGGCGACCGGGTCAACGTCGACGGCGTCCGGTTGACCGTGGTGCCGGCCAAGCACGACGGGGGGCGGTCCCGGGTCTCCCGCGTACACGGGCTCGCAGTCGGCTACCTCATCGAGGGCGCTGCCCGTACCTACTTCGCCGGCGACACCGGCCGCTTCGACGCCATGGCCGAGCTCGGCCCGCTGGACGTCGCACTGCTCCCCGTCGCCGGTTGGGGACCGACCCTCGGCCGCGGCGACGGCCATCTCGACGCGAAGCAGGCCGCCGAGGTGCTCACCTGGCTGCGACCCAAGGTCGCTGTGCCGATGCACTACGGCACGTTCTGGCCGCGCTTCCTCTGGTGGTACCGGCCGATCCGGTTCGAGCCGCCGGGAGAGGAGTTCGCCGAGCGAGCGAAGATCGTCGCGCCGGACGTCGACGTACGCGTGCTTCCGCCCGCAACGTCAATGGTGGTTGAGATCTGAGCATCGCGGTAGCGTCTGGACACACTGGTCGCGATTTTGAGCCGAGGATGCCATGGCTGACAACTGGCAAGACGCCTGCGAAATGCTGGCATCCGGACTGAGCGAAGACGAGACTCGAGTTCAGCAGAACGCCCAGTACATGATGGGAAAGACTCCCGGCGCCATTCTCGACGGACTCGGCGGCATGGCGATGACGCTGCTGCTGACGCTCGCAGAGGCGCGAGGCGGCCGGGCGCCGGACGGCCAGGTGGACATCGAAAGGCGGCGATTGCTCGCCGCGGAGATCGTTCAGCAGCTGCGGCTCAACCCGCCACCGGGCTACTGACGTACGCAGGTTGCTCGCCGGAAACGTCGGTGATGGTTGGGGTTTGTGGGGGATGATGCTATATTCGAACATATGATCGAAGGCAGCGTGCGAGAGTTGGTCGGCGAGGTGCTGTCGGCCGGTGACTCGGTTGCCCTGAGGCAGCGACTGGATCGGATCAGCGAGCTCGATCATGCCGTGGCGATGCTGCAGGCCGCCATGTCGGTCGAGATGACTGCGTTCGCGGCGGAGCGTCGCCGGGAGGATCTGGCGGCCGGCTCGTCGGAGGACGTCGCCGGTAGGGGAGCGCCGTTCGAGATCGCGCTCGCCCGCCGGATCTCGAAGGCGTCGGTGGACCACCAGCTGGCCTTCGCCGAGCCGCTCCGGTCAGATCATCCGCGGCTGCTCGAGGCTTGGCTGGACGGCAAGGTCTCCCAGGCGGCGGCGAGGTTCGTCGTGAAGGAGGCCGAGGTCCTCGATCCCGATCACCGCCGCGCGACCGACCCTGAGCTGACCCGGCTGGCGGCCGAGCTGACGCCGGGCAAGGCCAGGAAGGCGGCTGCCCGACTCGTCGCATCGGCCGACCCGGAGTCCGCGGCCAAGCGGGCCAGGCTCGCCCGGGCTCGCAAGCAGGTGCGCGCGATCATGCGAGGCGACGCGACCGGCACAGTGCTTGCCGATCTGCCGGCCGAGCAGGCCGTCGCGTGCTGGGAGGCGTTGGATCACGAGGCCAGGTGCCGGCGAGGCGACGGCGACGAGCGTTCGATCCGAGAGCTGATGTGCGACCTGTTCGTCGAGCGAATCACGGGCCAGGCGAAGGCAGCCCACCTCGACCTCGAGGTCGGCATCGTGGTCGCCGCGAGCTCAGTGCTCGGGGTCGACGATCAGCCGGGCAAGCTGGTCGGCCACCGCGGTGGTGACTACGGCACCCTGCCCGCCGGCCTGGTTCGGGAGCTCGCTGGATCTGAGCAGGTCTGGTTGCGGCGGCTGGTCTGCGATCCGATCGACGGCCAGCTGCTGTCGATGGACACCGCGAAGCGTCGGTTCACCGGCGCCCTGCGGAAGTTCATCGTCTACCGCGACGGCACCTCCCGCCGTCCGCACAGCGATGCGCCGATCTACGACATCGACCACATCGAGCCCTACGCCGCCGGCGGATCCACGTCGGCCGTCAACGGCCAAGGCCTCGCCAAGCACGACCATCTGCTCCGCGATCTCCCAGGCTGGACGGTCGAGGCCGCCGACGGCGACTCATCGAGCGGCGTGCGCTGGACGACGCCGACCGGCCACATTTACGAGTCCCGGCCGCCACCGATCCTCGGCCACGGCAACTCCCGCCCGCCGCCTCGACGACCGTCGGTCATCGAGCTCTACGCGACCCCCCTTCCGGTGGAGTACGCAGTTCCGAGTCATCGTCGTCGACGGGAGTAGGAGCCGGGCCGATCAGAGGCCGGTCTGGTTGACGCCGTAGACGGCTTGGGCATGCGTGAAGCCCTCGCCATACTCCGACTCGAGCTGGTGGATGAGACCGTTACGGGAGAACGAGTCGAAGTTCAGGTAGTCCTTCGCGGCCTTGGCTGCCTGCTCGTTCCAGTCGACGTCGATGTGGTTGACGGCGAAGATGGCGTCGCTCTTGGAGAACCCCTCGCCGTACTTCGACGACAGCTGGTGGATCAGTCCGGTGCGGCTGAACGCCTGGTAGTCGAGGTAGTCCTCAGCGGAGGCGATGGCGTTCTCCTGCGCGGTCGTGTAGCCGGACGTTTGCTGGTCGCCTACCGGCTCCGGCTTGGCCTTGTCAGTCACGAGGCCGGTTTGATTGACGCCGTACACCGCCTGGGCGTGCGTGAAGCCCTCGCCATACTCCGACTCGAGTTGGTGGATGAGACCGTTGCGGGAGAACGACTGGTAGCTCAGGTAGTCCTTGGCGGCTTTGGCGGCCTGCTCGTTCCAGTCCACGTCGATGTGGTTGACCGCGAAGACGGCGTCGGCCTTGGGGAAGCCTTCGCCGTACTTCGACGACAGCTGGTGGATCAGTCCGGTGCGGCTGAACGCCTGGTAGCTCAGGTAGTCCTCGGCGGAGGCAATGGCGTTCTCCTGCGAGGTGGTGAAGTCGGGCGTTTCCTGATCGACGACCGGCTTTGGCTTGGCCCGGTCATCGACAGCCGGCTTCGGCTTGGCCCTGTGCTTTGTGGGGGCAGCGGCCTGCTCCTGCACGACCTCCTCGGCGTGAGTGGTCTTGTTGTCCTCGGGGACCTCGCAAGCGGCGGTACTGACGATGACTGCGCCGAGCGCGGTCGCGGCCGCCAAGGCTCTGGAGATGTTGCGCATGAGGTGGTTTTCCTTCTGACTGGTGCGCCGGGTCGGGTGGTTGAGGTAGCCACG
>DATFRX010000506.1:0-6826 GCA_035262905.1 Nocardioidaceae bacterium | reverse complement strand
TTCTCAACCGCGGCAAGGTCACCGTCGATGCGGCGCAACGGGCCACTGGGGCGGGCCTTTCGACGGCGGACATCCTTGAGATCGTCGCCGAATGCACCTTCGCGACTCTGGTGGGCCTGATCGACAACCTCGCCGGCCGTGTCGAACTGGACGAATTCCTTCAGCCGCGGGCCTGGGCGGAGGGCGATCCGGTCAGTCGGTGATCCAGGACCGAAGCTTCTCGGGATTGCGCTGGGCCCAGATGTGCGTGATCCGGTCGCCGGCCACCTCGAACGCCATCACCGTCACGGTGGCGCCGTCCTGCTGCGCCACGATGCCGGGCTGACCGTTGACGGTGCGCTCCACGATCGTCAGGTCCGGGGCCAGCCCGAGGATGTCGATGGCCAGCTGGGCGATCTGCGCGGCGCCCTCGATCGGCACGAGCTGGGCTCGGACCCGGCCGCCGCCGTCGGCGATCAGCGTCGCGTCCGGGTCGAGCAGCCCGACGAGGGCGGCAATGTCCTTGGCTTCCCAAGCCTGCTTGAAGTCCCGGACGATGTGGGCGCTCTGCGCAGTGGGAGTCGGAGGCTCGTGCGACTCGCGGATCCGGCGGCGGGCTGACGAGGCGAGCTGGCGACTGGCCGCGGGAGTACGCCCGACGACCTCGGCCACGTCGGCGAAGGGGTAGCGGAAGACGTCGTGCAGGATGAACGCCACGCGCTCGGCCGGTGTCATCGACTCGAGCACGACGAGGAATGCCATGTTGAGTGACTCGTCGAGCGTGACCCGGTCGGCCGGATCGACGGCGGCGTCGCCCGATCGGACATCGGTCCAGTCCGTACGATCCGGCAGCGGCTCCGGGATCCACTCGCCGACGTAGCTCTCCCGGCGTACTCGGGCCGAGCGAAGCTGGTCGAGGCAGATTCGGCTGGCCACCTTGGTCAGCCAGGCGACCGGCGTCTCGATGGCGGCCTGCTCCAGCGGCGTCATCGCGTACCACCGCGCGTAGGTCTCCTGTACGACGTCCTCGGCGTCGGCCAGGGACCCGAGCATGCGGTAGGCGAGATTGATCAGCCGGCTCCGCTCGCTCATGATCGCGTTCAGGCTCGGATCGGGTGGGCGGTCGTCCGGGCCGGTTGAGCTGCTCATGGTGTCCACGACTCCCCTCGGTCACGTCTGCCCTCACTAAGTACGACGAATCGGCGGGCGCAAATGTGAGGTGACGCGGGTGCCTCACATTCTGGCGGGCTGGGTCGTCGTACCACTGAGACGAACACCAACGACCACGGTAGGACAGCGATGACCTCCAACGACTTCAAGCTCGACATGACGTACATGTACGTGTTCCACGACGCGCTTCGGCGTGACCTGGAGCGGATCGCCCGATTCACCGCCACGAGCTCGGACGACCCGGGTCGGATGCTCCGGAGCGCGGCCGGCTGGGAGATGTTCAAGAAGTACCTGCGCATCCACCATCAGGCCGAGGACGACGCGGTGTGGCCGGTGATGTACCGAGTGCTGGCTGATCGCCCCGACGATCTCGCCCTCCTCGACGCGATGGAGGCAGAGCACGCGGCCATCGATCCGCTGCTCGAGGACATCGACGCCTCCCTCGTCGATCGCGAGGGCGGACCGGAGCGGCTCGGCGGCCTGGTCGACTCACTCCGCACCAACCTGACCGGGCATCTCAAGCACGAGGAGTCCGACGCGCTGGCGCTGATCGACGCGACCCTGACCGAGCCGCAATGGATGCACTTCGGTGAGCTCCAGCGCAATGCGATCGGGGACGACACCCCGCGCTACCTGCCCTGGCTGCTCGACGACCTGAGCGACGAGCACGTCGCGTACATCCTCGGCGTCCTGCCGCCGCCGGTGCGCAGCTCGTACTACGACCAGTGGCAGCCCGCCTTCGTCGACCTCGATGCCTGGAACCAAACCCATTCCGCAAGGAGCGACTCATCATGACGATCACAGCGACCCAACTCGACAACCTGACCGGCGACTACGTGCTCGATCCCGCCCTGACCCGGATCGGCTTCGTCGCCAAGCACACGATCGGCCCGACGGTGCATGGCCAGTTCGACGCCTTCGAGGGCATCGCGCACCTCGACGGTGACGACCCGTCTGCATCGAGCGCCCAGCTCTCGATCCGGGCTGAAAGCATCCAGACCGGCAACCCGCGACGCGATCCGGCGTTACGCAGCAAGTTCCTGGGCGCGGAGTCGCACCCGGTCATCACGTTCAGCTCGACCTGGGTCGAGACCGTCGACCAAACCACGGTGCGGCTGACCGGTGACCTCACGATTCGCGGTGTGACCAAGCCGATCACGGTGGACTTCGAGCTGATCGACGTCCAGGACGACCCGTCCGGCAACGTCCTTGCCGCCTTCAAGGGCAGCGCCAGGATCAACCGCAAGGACTGGGGAGTTCGCTGGGCAGCCGCGGCCGGCATGGTCAGCAAGCACGTCACGCTCGAGTTCGACATCGCCGCGATTCGGCAGTCCTGACCGGCGCGTACGGACCGCGGGCTGTTTGGATCCGGCCGGATGGGTACAGATCACTGCGTCCCCATCGGTGAGTCGGAAGGAAGCAGCCATGGGTATCGGCAGTGGTATCGCCCTGTTCGTGGTAGGAGCCATCGTGACCTGGGCGATCAACATCAACCTGCCATACGTCGCGGACTACGCGCTCGGCGTCATCTTGATGGTGGCCGGCGCGGTGTGGTTCGTGGTCGCGCTGATCATGCACATGCAGCGCCGGCGCGAGCAGCGTGTGGTGACCGAGCAGCGCTACGAGCCGCCGCCGCCACCGCCCCCGACGTACCGCTAGGTGCGGGAAACCCGGGCTATCGTTTCCCGACGGTGTAGGTCAGGTGTGTCACGCGGGACGAGGCGTCCACCCGGGCCTGGTCCAGCGCGAGACGGTCCGAGTCCACGCGGTCGAACAGGCGGACGCCGGTGCCGAACAGCATGGGCGCGAGCGCAATCGAGAACTCGTCGATCAGACCGCTGTTCAGGTACCCCTGGATCGTCTCGGCGCCGCCGGCGATGCGTACGTCGCGGTCGCCGGCGGCCTCGCGAGCTTGGCGCAGCGCGCTCTCGATGCCGTCGTTGACGAAGTGGAAGGTGGTGCCGCCCGGCCGCTCCCAGGGGTCACGCTTGGTGTGGGTGACGACGAAGACAGCGGTGTGGAACGGTGCCTCCGCCGGCCAGGCCGACTCGCCGGCGTCGAACATCCGCTTGCCCATGACGCTCGCGCCGGTGCGCTCGTACGTCGCCCGCGCGATGTCGTTGTCGAGTCCTTCCTCGCCGCCTTCGCCGAGCTTGAGGTTCTCCCGGAAGAACCGCTGCGGGAACAGCCACGCCTGCAGTTCCATCCACTTCGGACCCATCAAGTCATCGAGGGACTCCGGCGCCATGAAGCCGTCGAGGGACATCGTCACGCTGAAGAACACCTTGCCGGTCATCAGCGCTCCATCCCTTCGGTGACGTAGGCGGCCAGGTTGCGCAGCGTCTGCTCGCCGCCCTCGATCGCGTGGTACTTCTCTACGGCCTCGTCGCGGAGCTCCCTGGTGGGGAACACCGTGCGCATCACGATCCGCGTCTGGTCGCCGTCCGGCTCGAAGGTCAAGACCGACTCAAAGGCGTTGGGGTCGTCGCGGGACTCGCCGTGCAGCAGCGCGATCCGCTCCGGCGGGACGATCTCCCGCCAGGTGATCCACTCCTGGTAGTCGGTCCCGTCCGGCCCGTGCATCACGAAGTCCCAGACCCCGCCGCCGGTGAACTCGAAGGACCGCGTCGTGGTCGTGAACCCTTCGGGTCCCCACCACCGCGACAGGTGCCGGACTTGCGTGAACGCCTCGAACACGAGCTCCCGCGGGGCGCCGATCACCCGGGAGATCACGATCTCGCGCTCCGCGGTCGCGGGCACAGGCTCGCCGCCGCTACTGGTCGTCGCCATCGGGTGGTCCCTCCTGCCTCGTGTGCTTCAAATCCTGCACGTACTCGTCCAGCCGGTCGAAGCTCTCGCTCCAGAACCGCTCGAAGCCGCCGACCCACTCGTGGATCGGTCGCAGCCCGCGGGCGTCCAGGCCGTACAGCCGTTGCTTGCCCACCCCTCGGACCCGCACGAGCCCGACCTCTCGGAGGACCCGGAGGTGCTTGGACGCCTGCGGCTGGGTCATCCCCAGGTCCCGCGCCAAATCGGTCACCGGCCACTCGCCGCCCCGCAGCAGTATCAGGATCTCCCGCCGCTGCGGTTCGGCGATCGCGTTGAACGCGTCCGAGGTCGTCGCTGCTCGTGCCACGACGCCATCGTATGCCTATATCGGAATGTTTCAAGTACCGCCTGATCAGGCTCAGACGTACCCATTGCGCTCGAGCCACTTGAGTGAGGCGTACCCCCAGATCGGCGGCAGGTAGTTCGTGCAGAGCCGATGCGTGATGGCGATGGCGAAGGCGGTCGAGTCGTCGACGCCGAAGGCGACCAGGCAGGCTGTGAGCGTGGCCTCCGCGGCGCCGACTCCACCGGGGGCCGGGATCAGACCGGCCAGGGTCGATGCCGCGAGGTTGATGACCAGGAGCTCGGCCAGGCTCAGGTGGACACCGAAACCCAGGCACACCGCGCCGAGCGTCATTGCGAACAGCAACTCGCCGGCCAGGTTGCCGCCGAACAGCTCTTGCCGCTTCCGCCGGTCCTTCAGCACCTGGCGTAGTGCGGCCATCCCATCGCGCATGGGCGGGAGGATCTTGTCGCGTACGGCCGGCACCAGACAGATCACCAGGATGCTGACGACGACTGCGATGACGATCGCCGTCACGAGACCGGCGTTCGGGGCGCCGATGTGGATGTCGCTGGTGTCGACGTTGAGATCGACGAAGGGCAAGACGGCCAGGATGATGCAGATCTGTATGGTCTTCTCGGCGAGATCGTCGACGGCGCCCGAGGCGAGTGCCTCGCCGGTCTTCCCACCGAGTCGCTGGATGAACCTGACGGTGACGGCGATCGTGCCGGCCGAGCCCGGGACGGTCAGCCCGACGAACTTGAGGCCCGATTTCAATGCGATGCAGGGGAGCAAGGGCAGCGGGGTGACGACGGCTCCGCGAAGCGAGATCGCCTCGGGGATGAGCCCGATTTGAGCCAGCAGGAGGCCGGTGACGAGCCAGGCCGGTTCGGCGTCGCGCAGGGCGTCCCAGATCGTTCCGAAGCCCACGTCGGCGAGTTGGCTGATCAGGAGGTATGCCGCGATGCCGACCGCCGCGGTGGTCAGGAGGTCGCGCCACGAGATTCGGCGCATCGGCGTGATGTCCGGCTCCTTCACGCCGGTCGTCGATGCTGCCTGCGCGCGGAGGGTGTTCAGCGCGACCTCGTCGGAGCGGGCGCGATCTCGGGTCTGCGGAGTCAGCGCGGCCCGCTGCAAGAACGGGAGCGAACCGATGACGGCGTCGGCTCCGGCTCCGTCGATCGCGGTCCGGAGGGCTCGATCCGGGCCGACCAGGACGGTGCAGGACACCAGCAGCTCGGCCACGTCGATGTCGATGGACGACTGTGGTGCTCCGAGCGTGGCGGCCGAGAATCCGACCAGCATCGGCCCGGATTCGACCAGGAGTACGCGACCCGCGTTCAGCCGCCCGTGCGAGATGCCGGCCGCATGAAGCGTCGCGACCTGCCGCCACAGCGCGACCAGCACCTCGTCGGTGATCTGCTCCGCGGACAGGCACTCCACCGGCTGGATGTCCGGCTGGGTGGTGACGACCACGGCGTCTCCCCTGGGGCCCAGAGCCGCCGTCACGAGATCGGGCGCGCGTACGCCGCTCTGGGCCGCCACCATGGTGGCCAGCGCTTCGTGCTCGACCTGCTCCAGCCGCCCGATCGGAGCACTGCGCCCCGGATCGCGATACGCCAGCAGCCGCCAGCGCCGAGACATTCGCTGCGTGTCCTGCGCATCGCGACCGAGTACGCGAACGTTGAGCGGACGTCCGGAGTCGTCCTGCCCGACGTACGTCGCAGCGCCCCGCTCTTGCTGCAACGACAGCCGTAGGTCGCCGACGTCGACGCCGAGTGACTGCAAGGACTCACGGACCTCGGACGACGGCGGGATGCCGGCCGCCGACCCGAAGATCAGCCGGACCAGCGTCGCCGACAGCAGTCCGAGCGCCAGCGCGCCCAGTACATCGGAGGGCAGCGCCGCGGAGACGGCGATCAGGCCGATGGCCGCGAGCCCGAGGAGCCAGAACAGCAGGCGTCGAACCCCCACGACCAGCTCCGGCCCGATGACGGCGGCCACCGCAGTCACGACCGCCAGCCGATACTCCGGGAAGCCCCATCGACTCCACAGATCGTCGTCGGCGGGGAACCAATCCGGCCCTACCGCCTGGCCGAGCAACGTGCCCACGCCGGCCAGTACAACGAGCGTGACGACGAGATCTCGCGCCAGATCCCAGCGGCGCTGGACGATGCAGTCGAGGACGATCGCCAAGCCGAGCAGCAGAAAGACGACGACGACAACGCGCCAGAGCGCCTCGGCCCAGCCCAGCACGGTCACGATCGCGTCAGCGACGTCCTGGTCCTCGGAGGGAGCCGACTTCGCGATGACGGCTGCAGCGGCCGTCCAGAGCGCTGCGAAGCCGAGCAGCAGGGCGTCGATCGTACGTCGATTGCGCCGACCGGACTCCGCCGTCGTCAGCAGCGCGATGTCGTAGCCGCGTCCACTGCTTCGCATCGTGAGCGGCTCCCCTCCGACGCGTCGCTGATCATACCGACCAACCAGCCTCCGGGCTCGGAACCGCAGCGGACAGAGGCGAATGCCCCGGACTGCCAGTGTGGACGTCCGATCGCCGCAGTTTGC
>DATFRX010000505.1:0-5592 GCA_035262905.1 Nocardioidaceae bacterium | reverse complement strand
GTATCGGAGGAGGCACCGTCGTGACCCGAGTACTCGTGGTCGAAGACGAGGAAAGCTACAGCGACGCGCTTGCGTACGTCTTGCGGAAAGAAGGATTCGAGGTCGCGGTCGCGCAGACCGGCCCCGAGGCGTTGGGCGACTTCGAGCGGCACGGAGCCGACATCGTGTTGCTCGACCTGATGCTGCCGGGCCTGCCGGGCACCGAGGTCTGCCGCCAGCTCCGGCAGGTGTCCAACGTGCCGGTCATCATGGTCAGCGCCAAGGACGCCGAGGTGGACAAGGTCGTCGGGCTCGAGCTCGGCGCCGACGACTACGTCACCAAGCCCTACAGCCCACGCGAGCTGGTCGCCCGGATCCGGGCGGTGCTTCGCCGCGGACAGGACACCGACCTGGCGCCGACCACGCTGGAGTCCGGCCGGGTCCGGATGGACGTCGAGCGGCACGTCGTCAGCGTCAACGGCGACGAGATCCGGCTGCCGCTCAAGGAGTTCGAGCTGCTCGAGATGTTCCTGCGCAACACCGGCCGGGTCCTCACGCGCGGGCAGCTGATCGACCGGGTCTGGGGCGCCGACTACGTCGGTGACACCAAGACGCTCGACGTCCACGTGAAGCGATTGCGGGCCAAGATCGAGCCCGACCCCGCGAACCCTCGCTTCCTGGTGACGGTCCGCGGGCTGGGTTACAAGTACGAGTCCTGAGGCCGGGCTTAGGGGCTCGGAGTCGGAGTCGCCTCGGCGATCTGGTCGTAGATCGTGGTGCCTTCGCGCTTGACGACTGGGATCTGCAGCTGGACCGGCTTGGCCGCTGCGTCGAAGGCCAGGTTGAGCTGCACGATGTCGCCGGCGGCGAAGTTGTCGCCGGACACGGTGGCGTCCGGTGTCCGGCCGAGCTTCACCGGCTGGTTCGGCTCCAGGTCGATACCGCCGCTGACCAGGGTGGAGTCGATCGGGTCGCCACTGAGCGTGGTGACCGACATCTGGTCGAGCGTGACGACCGACGGGATCTCGGTGCCGGCGGCGAACTCGCCCGGGTTGAGCACCAGCGTCGTCGACAGGGTGCCGGTCCCGTTGCCGTTGTCCACGATCAGCGCGTTGAGCACGTCGACTCCGCCGCCTCGGGAGTTGGTGCCGGGGCCGGGGTCGTACACGTGGTTGGTCTGTGCGTTGAAGCTGGTGGCGCAGCCCGACAGCGCCGCAATCATGGCGCCCGCGACGGCCAGGACACGTAGGCGTCGGCCCGACGACGTCGTTGCGAGGGTGATGGGCACGGGGCTCTCCTCTGGCGGCTGGTCGGCCCGCACAGCTTACCGACGCCGTTGTGGGGTGGAGCACACCGCCCGGCAGGGACGTTGCGACGGCCTGTATTACACCCGCGTGAGACACGGAATCTTGTGTTTGTCAACCCCGAATCCCTTGTCTGACCTGGGCAAACGCCGAATTCCTACGGCCTTCCACATGATAGAATGGGCACTAGGAAGGGGTCATACATGACTTTCACTGTCGGCGAAACGGTTGTCTACCCGAACCACGGAGCGGCCGTCATCGAGAACATCGAAACCCGACAGATCAAGGGCGAAGACAAGACCTACCTGGTGCTTCGTATCGTCGCACAGAACGATCTCGTCGTTCGCGTGCCGGCGTGCAATCTTGATCTGGTCGGGGTTCGAGACGTGGTTGACCAGGATGGTCTCGAGCGGGTCTTCGACGTGCTGCGTGAGGAGCACGCCGAGGAGCCGACCAACTGGTCGCGGCGCTACAAGGCCAACCTCGAGAAGCTGCACTCAGGAGATGTCCTGAAGGTAGCTCAGGTTGTCCGTGACCTGTGGCGGCGTGAGCAGGACCGCGGACTCTCGGCAGGGGAGAAGCGCATGCTGGCCAAGGCCCGTCAGATCCTGGTGTCGGAGCTGGCGTTGGCCGAGCACACCAACGAGGACAAGGCGGAAGCCCTGCTCGACGAGGTGCTCGCCTGCTGAGGTGAAAAAGTCCGTACCCATGACCAAGGCCCCGGTGCCCGCCGGGGCCTTTGTCGTGCCCGGTCCCAGGCGTCGAGGATGATGTCGTCGGGAGTACCTGAGGAGGTCGAGTGAGTACGGCGGCGATCGTGCCGGCGGCGGGGAGCGGCGTACGTCTCGGCGCCGACCGGCCGAAGGCGCTGGTGCTGCTGGCCGGCGAGCCGCTGGTGGTGCACGCCTTGCGCGCGTTGCGTGACAGCGAGGTCGTCGACCGGGTCGTCATAGCGGGACCGCCGGATCGGCTCGACGAACTGTCCGCCGCGCTGCCTTCGGCCTGGTCGGGCTGGGCGCAGGTCATCGCGGGCGGCGCGGTCCGGCAGGCCTCGGTCGCGGCCGGACTCGAGTCGCTGTCCGGCGACCACGAACTCGTGCTGGTCCACGACGCCGCTCGTGCCCTGGTGCCACCGGCAGTCGTGATCCGGGTGGTCGACGCGCTGCTCGCCGGTGCACCCGCCGTGATCCCCGTGCTCCCGGTCAGCGACACGGTCAAGCGGGTGCGAGACGCCAGGGTGCTCGAGACGGTCGACCGGACGTCGCTGTACGCGGTGCAAACTCCGCAAGGGTTCCGCCGCGACGTACTCGCCGAGGCCCACGCGACCACGACGGAGTCCGAGGCGACCGACGACGCCGGACTCGTCGAGCGGGCCGGTGGCGAGGTCTGTGTCGTGGACGGCGCCGCGGAGGCGTTCAAGATCACCGGCCCGCTCGACCTGGCACTCGCCGAAGCCGTACTCAGCTCGCGCCGTCACTGAGGCACCTGCCGACCCGAGAATCGACATCGTGGGGGCCCGAACCCCCGCAATGTCGATGCTCAGGTGAGCAGCCCGTCGTCGTTGAGCGCAATGACCAGTGCGGTCGCGATGGCCGCGATGCCGTCGCCGCGGCCGGTCAGGCCGAGCCCGTCGGTCGTGGTGGCCGTCAGCCGCACCGGCGCACCGCAGGCCTCGGCCAGCGCCACCTCGGCCTCGGTCCGGCGGTCCCGGAGGCGCGGCCGGTTGCCGATCAGCTGGACCGCGATGTTGCCGATCGCGAAACCGGCCGCGCGGGTCCGCCGGCTCACCTCGATCAGCAGATCGACCCCGGAGGCGTCGGCCCACTGCGGATCGGCCGTCCCGAAGATGCTGCCGAGGTCGCCGAGCCCACTGGCCGACAGCAGCGCGTCGCAGGCGGCGTGCGCGACGACGTCGCCGTCGGAGTGGCCGACCGGGCCCATCGGCTCGTCGGGCCAGTACAGCCCGGCGATCCACATCGGCCGGCCGGCCGCCAGCGCGTGGACGTCGGTGCCGATCCCGACGTACGGCAGCGGCGGCTGTGCAGGGGTCACCACATCGTCATCCTTGCGTACCCAGCGCAATGCCACGATGGAGAGGTGAAGCGCGAGGCTGTACTCCGCTCGGCGGTCGCTGGTGCCCTCGCGGGGGTCGCTGGTCTGGCCGTCGCCGAGCTGATCGCCGGCTGGCTGCATACCCGGCTGTCGCCCGTGGTCGCGGTCGGCGAGTCGATCATCGAGCTGACCCCGGGCCAGGTCGCCGAGCGGGCCATCAACGCAGTCGGCCAGGCCGACAAGCCACTGCTGGTCACCGGCGTCGTCACGGGCGTGCTCGTCGTCTCGGCGGCGGCCGGCGTGATCGGCACCCGGCGCTGGGGACTCGGGGCGGCCATCCTGGTCGCGATGACGGCGATCGGTGCGCTGGCGGTGCTGACCCGAGCCGATGCCGAGGACGTCGACGTACTGCCGGTCATGCTCGCCGGCCTGGCCAGCCTGGCGGTGTACGGCTGGCTGGTGCCGCGGGCCGTCGCTGCCTCGGCCGTCGACGCCGATGCGATGACTCGGCGGCAGTTCTTGCAGGCGACCGGGATCGTGCTCGCGAGCGCAGCCGTCGTCGGTGCCCTCGGACGGTGGGCCGCGCAAGCCCGTAGCACGGTCGAAGCGGCCCGGAACGCGCTCCGGCTCAACCTGCGGCAACCGCCGACGCCGCAAGGTGTCAACCTCGGCATCGACGGCGTGACGCCGTGGGTCACGCCCAACGACGAGTTCTACCGGATCGACACCACGCTCTCGCCGCCGTTGGTCGAGCCGAAGGACTGGGAGCTTCGCATCCACGGCATGGTCGACCACGAGGTCACGCTGACCTATCGGGACCTGATCGACCGGGGCCTGGCCGGTGCCTGGATCACGCTGTGCTGTGTCAGCAACGAGGTCGGCGGCGATCTGATCTCGAACGCCTGGTGGAGTGGCGTACGGATCGACGACCTGCTCGCCGATGTGGGCGTCAGCCCGCACGCCGACGCGGTGCTGTCGACGTCCCATGACGGCTGGACCTGCGGGACGCCGCTGGCGGCGCTCACCGACGGCCGCCACGCGATGCTCGCGGTCGCGATGAACGGCCAGCCGCTGCCGATCGAGCACGGCTTCCCGGTCCGCATGGTGGTGCCGGGGCTGTACGGCTTCGTGTCCGCCACCAAGTGGGTCGTCGACTGGGAGGTCACCCGGTTCGACCAGTTCACCGCGTACTGGACCGAGCGCGGCTGGTCCCAGGAGGCGCCGGTCAAGACGCAGTCCCGGATCGACACGCCGCGGGGCGGTGCCAACCTCAACGCCGGCACCGTGACGATCGGCGGGGTGGCCTGGGCGCAGCACCGCGGCATCGCGGCGGTCCATGTCCGAGTCGACGAGGGCGAGTGGATGCCGGCCCGCCTGGCGGCCGACCCGTCGATCGACACCTGGGTGCAGTGGGTCGTCGAATGGCAGGCCGAGCCCGGCGACTACCAGCTGATGGTGCGTGCGACCGACGACACCGGCGAGACCCAGACCGGACAGGTGCAGGGTGTCGTACCCGACGGCGCCACCGGCTGGCACACCATCGACGTCAGCGTCGAATAGCCGACCGCTCCACTGGCGGTAGCCAAATTGCGAAACACGCCGGCGTGTTTCGCAATTTGCCTACCCCCAGGGAGCGCGGGTCACCAGTTCGGCTCGACCGGCGACGGCGGGAGCGGGAGGTAGCGGGGGCGGATGACGTAGACGACACCGCCCGACGAGCGCAGCCACAACATCTCGACCTGGTCGCGCCGGTAGACGGTACGCACCGCGTCGTTGCTCTCCTCGCGATGTGACGCCGGGTCGTTGACGACGACGTCGCCGGTGTCGGTGAACCCGACGATCACCATCAGGTGGCCCTTGCTGTCGTACCCCGCCCCGTCGAGCTCGCCGTCGTCGAAGGCCAGCGACATGACGAGCGGGATGCCCGCCCCGATGAACTCCTCGGCCTCGGCGAGCGACCGCAGCCGGGTCACGAACGCCTCCAGGTCGCGGGTCGCCGCGAGCGCGGTGTTGAACGCCCAGTTGCCGGCGCCGCCGTACGCGTGGTCGTAGGTGCTCCGGGCGAGATAGGGCACGAACCGATCGGCCGACTGCGGCTCGACCCAGGCGTAGTCGTGCGGCGGCGGCAGCGCGTCGTAATAGGACAGCACCATCGCGACCGAGGTCGGCGAGCACCAGGACTGCCCACCGCCGTCGTAGCGCGGGTAGTGGTCGCGATGCAGTTGCTGGGAGTACGTCGGCACCTCGAGCTCGACAG
>DATFRX010000504.1:0-17523 GCA_035262905.1 Nocardioidaceae bacterium | reverse complement strand
ATCGTCGAGTACGCCAGTGGCGCGGGAGGAGTCGCTGCCGACGTCCGCGCCGCACGGACCGCATCGGGACGCACCGGCACGCAGCCACGAGCCACACCGAGGGCAACGCACTTCTCGGCCCTCCTTCGCAGCCCAGCCGCGGACGTACCGGCGACGACGACTCACGCTAGGGCCCGAAGGGGTCACCGCGCGGGCAAGAGTTGGCGCAACATCGCAGCAACGCCGCTCGACACTCGCAATCTCACGCCAACACTCCCGACGACCGCGCAGAGCGACGCCGGCGACGGCAACCGGGAGCTGGCGGGCAGCCCGGAGCCGGCTGATGCGTAGGCCGATACGGGGCGGCGGTTTCCCGAGCGTCCGTGGATGGGCCTGGCCGCCGAGCGAGGTACGAGCGAGGCTGGTTGGACCGAGGGAAACCGCCGTCCCGTATCGGCGCCCGAGCCAGCAGCCGAGCCGTCAGCGCGCCGATGTGCCCTCCGTGTAGTCGCTGTCGTCATGCGTCTGGATCCACGCCATCATCCCGCGCAGGTCCGCCCCGACACCCTCGATCGGGTGCGCCTCCGCCTCGGCGCGGAACTCGGCGAACTCCTTGCCGCCGCTGTCCTGGTCGTCGATGAAGCGCTGCGCGAACGTGCCGTCCTTGACCTCGTCGAGCACTTCGCGCATCCGCTGCTTCACACTGTCGTCGATGATCCGCGGCCCGGAGACGTAGTCGCCGTACTCCGCCGTGTCCGACACCGACCAGCGCTGCTTTGCGATGCCACCCTCGTACATCAGGTCGACGATCAGCTTGAGCTCGTGGAGGCACTCGAAGTACGCGACCTCCGGCTGGTAGCCCGCCTCGGTCAGGGTCTCGAAACCCTTCATGATCAGCTGCGACACGCCGCCGCACAGCACGGCCTGCTCGCCGAACAGGTCGGTCTCGGTCTCCTCGGTGAACGTGGTCTTGATGCCACCGGCGCGCAGACCCCCGATCGCTCGGGCGTACGCGAGGGTGAGCGGCCAGGCGTTGCCGGTGGCGTCCTGTTCGACGGCAACCAGGACGGGTACGCCGCGGCCGTCGACATACTCGCGCCGCACCAGGTGCCCCGGGCCCTTCGGCGCGACCATGCACACGTCGACGCCGCCGGGCGGCTTGATGTAGCCGAAGCGGATGTTGAAGCCGTGGCCGAAGAACAGCGCGTCGCCGTCGACCAGGTTCGGCTCGACCGCCTCGGCATAGAGCCCCCGCTGGGCCGGGTCGGGAGCGAGGATGACGATGACATCAGCCTCCTCGCAGGCTTCGTACGGCGTGAGCACCCGCAGCCCCTCGGCCTCCGCCTTCGGCCGGCTCTTCGATCCTTCGAGCAGGCCGACCCGTACGTCGATCCCGGAGTCACGCAGCGACAGCGCGTGCGCGTGCCCCTGACTGCCATAGCCGAGCACCGCGACATGGCGCTGCTGGAGCACGCTGAGATCGGCGTCGTCGTCGTAATACACCGTTGCCACGAGAGGTTCTCCTAGTTCGTTGAGCGCTTGTGGTTTGGGTTGCTATCCGGCGCTGGCGAGCGACCGCAGCGACCGGTCGGTGATCGAGCGACCGCCACGGCCGACCGCCACCATGCCCGACTGCACGAGCTCGCGAATGCCGAAGGGTTCGAGGACCCGCAGCATCGCCGCGAGCTTGTCGGGGTTGCCGGTCGCCTCGATCGTGACGGCGTCCGGGGCGACGTCGACGACCTTGGCGCGGAACAGCTGTACGGTCTCGAGCACCTGCCCGCGGGTCGAGGCGTCGGCCTTGACCTTGACCAGGACCAGCTCCCGCTCGACGGCGGTCGCCGAGTCCATCTCGACGATCTTGAGCACGTTGACGAGCTTGTTGAGCTGCTTGGTCACCTGCTCGAGCGAGTTGCTCTCGACGTTGACGACGATCGTCATCCGCGAGATCTCCGGGATCTCGGTCGGTCCGACCGCGAGCGAGTCGATGTTGAAGCCGCGGCGCGAGAACAGGCTCGACACGCGGGCCAGGACACCGGGCGTGTTCTCCACCAGGACGGACAAGGTGTGAGTGCTCATAGGTCGTCCTCGTCGAACTCCGGCGCCATGTCGCGCGCGATCTGGATGTCGTCGTTGCTGGTGCCGGCCGGGACCATCGGCCACACCATCGCGTCCCGATGCACCGCGAAGTCGATCACCACCGGTGCGTCGTCGATCTCCAGGGCCTGCTGGATCGTGTCGTCCACCTCGTCGGCCTTGTCGCAGCGCAGTCCCACGCAGCCGTACGCCTCGGCGAGCTTCGCGAAATCGGGGATCCGGGTCGAGTGCAGATCGGTGTTGGAGTAGCGGCCGTTGTAGAAGAGGGTCTGCCACTGCCGGACCATGCCGAGCGACGAGTTGTTGATCACCGCGACCTTGATCGGGATCCGCTCGATCGCACAGGTGGCCAGCTCCTGGTTGGTCATCTGGAAGCAGCCGTCACCGTCGATCGCCCACACCACCTCATCCGGCCGGGCCACCTTGGCCCCCATCGCCGACGGCACCGCGAACCCCATCGTGCCGAGGCCGCCGGAGTTGATCCACTTCGTGGCGTGCTCGTACTTGATGAACTGGCTGGCCCACATCTGGTGCTGTCCGACGCCGGCGCAGTACGTCGCGTCCGGGCCGGTCATGGCGCCGATCCGCTCGATGACGTACTGCGGGGCGAGCGACCCGTCTCCCGGCGTCTCGTAGCCGAGTGGATAGCGCTGGGCGAGGCCGGCCGTCCAGTCGCGCCAGGCGGCGTAGTCGCCCTTGTGACCGGCGCCGTGCTCGGCCTGCAACGCGACGACCAGGTCCGCGATCACCTCGCGGCAGTCACCGACGATCGGCACGTCCGCGACCCGGTTCTTGGAGATCTCGGCCGGGTCGATGTCGGCGTGGATGACCTTGGCATCGGGTGCGAACGACGACAGCTTGCCGGTGACCCGGTCGTCGAACCGGGCGCCGAGGGACACGATCAGGTCGGCCCGCTGGAGGGATCCGACGGCCGCGACACTGCCGTGCATGCCGGGCATCCCGCGATGCAGTGCATGCGAGTCGGGCAGCGCGCCTCGGGCCATCAGGGTCGTGACGACCGGGATCTGCGCCATGTCGACGAGGACCCGCAGCTCCTGCCAGGCCTGGGCGCGGACGACGCCGCCGCCGACGTAGAGCACCGGCCGGCGGGCCTCGACGATCAGCTTGGCTGCCTCGCGTACCTGCTTGGCATGCGGCCGGGTCGTCGGGCGGTAGCCGGGCAGCGACACCGACTCCGGATACTCGTACGCCGTGAACGCCTGCAACGCGTCCTTCGCGATGTCGACGAGCACCGGTCCGGGCCGCCCGGTCCCGGCGATGTGGAAGGCCTCGGCGATCGTGCGCGGGATCTCCGCCGGGTCGGTCACCAGGTAGGAGTGCTTGGTGATCGGCATCGTGATGCCGCGGATGTCGGCCTCCTGGAAGGCGTCGCTGCCGATCGCGGCGCTGGCGACCTGGCCGGTGATCGCGACGATCGGCACCGAGTCCATGTGCGCGTCGGCGAGCGGAGTCACGAGGTTGGTCGCGCCCGGCCCGGACGTCGCCATGCACACGCCGACCCGACCACTCGCGGCGGCGTACCCCTGTGCGGCGTGACCGGCGCCCTGTTCGTGGCGTACCAGGATGTGGCGAATCTGACCGCTGTCGAGGAGGGGGTCGTAGGCCGGAAGTACGGCACCGCCCGGGATCCCGAACACGGTGTCGACCCCGACCGTCTCGAGGGCCCGGATCAGGCTCTGCGCTCCGGTCAGTTGTTCACTCATCGCCTTGCTCACTCACGTGTGGGCCTTCCTTGCACAAAAAAACCCTCGGGCCCGGTGGGCACTCGAGGGTGACGCGGGACTCGGCCGGACCGGGTCACGCGTCTGGGCGTACGAGAATCTCACGTCGCACCTGATCACGGTCGCCTGCGCGGGCCGAACCGGTCAAGCGGTGGACCCGGTTGTCTCGCGGAGTGGGACGGCCGTCTCGTGCCCGACGGATTTGCGCACTTGTCGTTGGTGCGGGCGTCTCCAGACCAACAACTACTGCGCAAAACCGTCCTCGGGGAGGTCGTAGGCGACCGGCGCGTCCACCGGCACGGCCGCCAGCAGCCGGGCCAGCCACAGCGGGCGCATCGGCGGCAGCTCGTCGAGCTCGAACCAGGCCACGTCGAGGCACTCGTCGTCGGCCGGATGCGGATCGCCCGACACGTACAAGCAGCGGAACGACAGGTCGAGGAACTGGACCCGGTCACCGTTCGGGTACGCCCCCGGCGGCTCGGACTGCACGGCGACGAGTCGCTGCACGCGTACGTGGACGCCAGACTCCTCGAGGACCTCCCGTGCCGCGCACACCGCCGGCTGCTCGCCGGGCTCGAGAATGCCGCCGATCGGAGCCCACTCCCCCGTGTCGGCCCGGCGAACCAGCAGCACTCTGTCGTCGGCGTCGAACACCACCGCGGTCACACCAGGGATCCACAGCAGGTCCTGGCCGATCTTGCGGCGCAACTCGACGACGAACTCGGGAACCGGCATCGAGCCAGTCTGCCGAACCCGCGACGGCGGCTACTCCGCCAGGGTCAGCAGATAGGCCAGGGCGAAGCCGAGCACGGTGAGCAGCCCGACCGCGCGGCCGCCGTTCTTGAAGGCCTCCGGCATCATCGTGTCGGCCAGCATCGTGATGACGGCGCCGCCGGCGAAGGCCTGGATCAACGCGATCGTGTTGCCGGAGGCGTTCTGCAGCAGCCCGTAGCCGGCGCCGGCCGCGATCGCCGATGCGAGCACGACCCAGCACCACGTGCCCATGACGTGCCAGGTGCTCGCGCCGGAGGCCCGCATCCCGCTCGACGACGACATCGACTCCGGCAGGTTCGAGATGAACACCGCGGCCAGGACGGCCACGCCGACCGAGCCGCCCTCGAGCAGGGTCAGGCCGATCACAGCGGATTCCGGGATGCCGTCGAGCACCGCTCCGAGCAGCAACGCCATGCTCGCCGACGAGCTCACTCCTTTCGAGTCGACCGAGCTCATGCGCTGCTCGGCGCCGTGGCTCTCCACGACATGGTCACCGAGGTAGTACGCCAGGGCGCCGAGGGCGAGCCCGATGACGACCGCGTCCGCACCGCCCTGGGCGTACGCCTCCTCGGTCAGCTCGAACGAGACCGCGCTGATCAGGGTGCCCGCGCCGAAGCCCAGCACGAGCCCGATGATCACGCGCGGCAGCCGTACGAGCAGACCGATCAGCGCGCCGATCAGCAGGGAGGACGCACCGACGGCTCCCCAGAAGGCGGCCTCGAACATCGGCGGACCCTAGCCGCAGACCGCTCCCTCGGCAGCGGACCCGACCAGCCGGCGGTACTTCGCCAGCACGCCACGCGGGTAGCGCGACTCGGGAGGCGACCAGCCGGATCGACGGGCGGCGAGCACCTCGTCGTCGACGCCGATGTCGAGGCGGCGGTTGGCCACGTCGAGCACGATCTCGTCGCCGTCCTCGACGAAGGCGATCGGACCCCCGTCGGCTGCCTCCGGGGCGACGTGGCCGACACACAGCCCAGTCGTACCGCCGGAGAATCGGCCGTCGGTCAGCAGCAGGACGTCCTTGCCGAGGCCGGCCCCTTTGATCGCACCCGTGATGGCGAGCATCTCGCGCATGCCCGGACCGCCCTTGGGTCCCTCGTAACGGATCACGACCGCGTCGCCGGCCGTCACGGTCCCGTCGGCGAGCGCGTCCATCGCGGCCTGCTCACCGTCGAAGACCCGCGCCGTGCCCCGGGACACGGTCTCGTCGAAGCCGGCCGACTTCACGACCGCACCGTCGGGCGCCAGCGTGCCCTTGAGGATCGTGAGCCCGCCGGTCTTGTGGATCGGGTTGGACAGGCTGCGGATGATCGAGCCGTCGAGATCGGGCGGCGCGATGTCGTCGAGGTTCTCGGCCACGGTCTTGCCGGTGACCGTACGGCAGTCGCCGTGGATCAGTCCGGCGTCCAGCAGCGCCTTCATCACCACCGGGATGCCGCCGACCCGGTCGACGTCGCTCATCACGTAGCGGCCGAACGGCTTCAGGTCGCCGAGATGCGGCACCTTGTCGCCGACCCGGTTGAAGTCGTCGAGGGTCAGATCGACATCCGCCTCGTTGGCGATCGCCAGCAGATGCAGCACCGCGTTCGTCGAGCCGCCGAGCGCCATGACGACGGCGATCGCGTTGTCGAACGCCTCCTTGGTCATGACCTGGCGAGCCGTCAGTCCCTGGCGGAGCATCTTGACGACCGCCTCACCGGACCGATGGGCGAAGCCGTCGCGCCGCCGGTCGACCGCGGGCGGTGAGGACGAGCCGGGCAGCGCCATGCCCAGCGCCTCGGAGACCGAGGCCATCGTGTTCGCCGTGAACATCCCGGCGCAGGCGCCCTCACCCGGGCAGATCGCCCGCTCGACCGCGTCGACCTCCTCGCGAGTGATCAGGCCGCGAAGGCAGGCACCGACCGCCTCGAAGGCATCGACGATGTTGACGTCGCGATCGCCGAGCTTGCCGGGGAGGATCGTGCCGGCGTAGAGGAACACCGCTGCCAGGTCGAGCCGCGCGGCCGCCATCAGCATGCCGGGCAGGCTCTTGTCGCAGCCGGCGAGCAGTACCGATCCGTCGAACCGCTCGGCCATCATGACGGTCTCGACCGAGTCGGCGATCACCTCGCGCGATACCAGCGAGAAGTGCATCCCCTCGTGGCCCATCGAGATGCCGTCGGAGACCGAGATGGTGGCGAACTCCAGCGGGTAGCCGCCGCCGGCATGGACGCCCTCCTTGGCCGCCTTGGCGAGCCGGTCGAGCGACAGGTTGCACGGCGTGATCTCGTTCCAGCTCGAGGCGACACCGATCTGCGGCTTCGCGAAATCCTCGTCGGTCATGCCGACGGCCCGCAGCATGCCACGGGCCGCCGCCCGCTCGAGTCCGTCGGTGACTTCGCGGCTACGCGGCTTGAGATCCGTCATGACCCGACAGCGTACGACCTCGGGCGACGAGACAATCGACATCGTGGGGGTTATGGCCCCCGCAATGTCGATTCGCTCGTCGGCTTAGTCGATCACGGCGGCTCGTACGCAGAGGACGTCCGGCAGGTGCGCGTTGACCTGGGTCCACGACTCGCCCTCGTCGGCGCTGGCGAAGACCGACCCGTCCCGGGCACCGAAGTAGATGCCGGCCGGGTCCGCGACGTCGGTCGTCAGCGCGTCACGCATGACGGCCGCCCAGAAGCTGTCCGGCAAGCCGTTGCCGAGCGCCCGCCAGGTCGCGCCGGCGTCGTCGGATCGCCAGACCCGTGCGCTGGCACCCGGTGGGAACCGCTCACCGTCGGCGACGAGTGGGAAGTTGTAGACCGTGTCCGGCCGATGCGGGTGCACGATGATCGGAAACCCGAAGTCGGACGGCAAGCCGTCGGCGATCGACTGCCACGAGCCGCCCGCGTCGTCGGTGCGATAGACGCCGTGATGGTTCTGCGCGTACGCGCGATCGGGGGTGGCCGGATGCGACGCCACCTTGTGGACGCACTGGCCGAACTCGGGCCACGGGTCGGGGAAGAAGTACGCCTTGATCCCCTTGTTGGCTCGCGTCCAGGTCTCGCGACCGTCGTCGGTGCGATAGACGCCGCCGGTCGACATCGCCACCATCATGCGGTCGCTGTCGTCGGGATGAGGCACGACCGTGTGGATGGCCTGGCCGCCGAATCCGGCGCTCCACTCCGTACGGTCCGGGTGGTCCCACAGCGACTTCACCATCTCGAAGTGCTCGCCACGGTCGTCGGACCGGAACAGCGCCGACGGCTCGGTCCCGGCGTAGACGACGTCCGGCTCCGACACCCGGCCGGGCTGGAGCTGCCAGACACGCGCCAGTGCATTGTCGGTGTCCTCCGGGAAGCGGATCGCGCCGTTCGGCGTCTCGCTCCAGGTGCGACCGAGATCGTCGGACCGGAAGATCTGCGGCCCCCAGTGCTCACTCGTCGCACCGGCGAACATCCGGGGCGCGTCGCCACGGGTGTCGATGCAGACCGAGTAGATGCCCTCCATCAAGAAATGCGGCTCGTCCCAGGTCCAGTCGGAGCGATCGGCGTCGGAGCGGCCGATCCACAGGCCTTTGCGGGTGCCGACGGCCAGGATGCTCTCGCCCATGTGCGTGCTCCCGTTCGTGAGTGCAGGCGTATTCCTGTTAGGAATAGTACGCTTCGACCCAGACGTCAAGAGGACGGAGACGCGCGGTGCCGGCTGCTCGCAAGGACGACGCGGACGAACCCGGCCAGGCCGGGCGCGCCGACCGTGAGTCGTCCGCGAGAAGTGCCGGGGAGCCGTCGACCACGTCGTACGCCCTGCTGGGACTGCTCGCGTTCGATGCCGAGACGGAGAGCGTCGGGTTGACCGGCTACGAGCTCAAGCAGCGCGCCGACAAGACGCTGCGGTTCTACTGGGTATCGCCCGCGATGAGCCAGGTCTACTCCGAGCTCACCAAGCTGGCCGAGCTGGGCCATGTCGAGGTCACCGCCAAGCCGCGTGGCTGGCGGGTCACGCGCCATTACCGCATCACCGCCGCTGGGCACCGGGCGCTCGAGGCCTGGCTCGCGGACATGCGGCCGGAGTTCCCGATCCTCAAGCACTCGGTCGCGCTCCGGCTGATGATGGGCCACCTGGCCGGCGACGACGCGATGCGGCGGATGCTCGAGACGTACGCCAGCGACCTCGAGACCCGGCACAGCGAGCTGGCCGCCGTACGCAAGTCACTCGGCGGCGACGAATCCCACCGGTTCGCCGCGATGGTGGCCGACTGGGGGTTGGCCTACTACGACGCGGAACGGGCCATCGTGACCGGGCTCGCCGAGCGGCTGGACTGACGGCGCCCGATGTTGGCGTGAGCTGCAGGAAATCCGTTCGCGAGAACCTGCATCTCCCGCCAACTCTGCGGAAACGAGCGGCGTCGTGACGGCAACAGTGTCGGTCCGGCAACAGTACGGTGTCGGCATCGGCGCGAGGGGTCCGATCGCGACTCCGCGAGTGCACAATCGCTGCATGTCCCTGACCCTCGAGAGCCCGCCCGTGATGGCTCCCCGGGTGCGGTTCTCCGACGTCACCAGCCGCGACGGCACTCGGCTCCGGGTGTGGACCAACGACGCCGACGGACCGGCGGTCCTGGTCTGCAACGGCCTCGGCACGAACGCGTACGCCTGGCCGGCGCTGCTGGATCCGGGCTGCGGCGTCCGGGTCGTGTCGTGGAACCATCGCGGCGTCGGCGGCTCGGACCGGCCGACCGACCGGAATCGGGTCGGCATCGACGAGTTCGTCGACGACGCGATCGCGGTCCTCGATCACGCCGGGATCGACTCGTGCGTCGTGCTGGGCTGGTCGTTCGGAGTCAACACCGCGTTCGAGCTGGCGATCCGGCAACCGCATCGGGTTCGCGGTCTGCTCGCGGTCGCGGGCGTGCCCGGCAACACCTTCGGCGCGATGCTCGAGCCGACCCGGATGCCGCGACTCGTCCGGCGAAGCCTCAGCATCAGCGGTGCCCGGGCGCTCCGTCGCGGCGGCCGGCTGCTGACGCCGTTCACGACCCGGACGCCCATGACCGCCTGGCAGATCGCGCTGCTGCGCTACAGCGGGTTCATGTTCCCGAGTGCGCAGCCCGCCGCCGTACGCCTGGCGGTTCGCGAGTTCCTCACCACGCCGATGGAGTGGTATGCGCATCTGGCACTCGCGGCGTCTCGCCATCGGCGGGTCTCGCTGTCCGGCATCCAGGTCCCCACCACGTTCATCGCCGGCCGCTGGGACGTGCTCACCGGCGCCCGCGAGATCGCCAGCGCGGCCGCCCGGATGCCGCAGGCGAACTACGTCGAACTGCGCGGCGGACACTACCTCCCGCTCGAGCAGCCGGAGGCGATCCAGCGGGAGCTGCGAGCGTTGATCCGGCGCGCTCATGCGTCTGACAACTAGGGTGTCCGCATGAGGGCGTGGGCGGCGGCGGCCGGTGGGACTGTTCTGCTCGTCGCCGGGGGGTGCAGCGACGACGGTTCGAGCCGTACCGAGGACCCCGGTCCACCGCCGAGCATCAAGTCGACGCCGTCCGAGACGAAGGGGACTCAGCCCCCACCCCGCGGCGAACCGCCGACGCCCCGGGTGACCGACACCATCGCCACCGGACTCACCTCGCCGTGGAGCATCGCGTTCCTGCCGAGCGGGGACGCCCTCGTCTCAGAGCGGGACACCGGACTGATCAAGCGCGTGACGGCCGACGGCGAGGTCCAGACCGTCGGTGAGCTGACCGACGTGGCGCCGACGTCCGAGGGCGGACTGCTCGGCCTCGCGGTCAGCCCCGACTTCGGCAACGAGCCGTACGTCTACGCCTACCTGTCGACCGACGCCGACAACCGGCTTGTACGCATGCGCTGGGACGGATCGCGACTCGGTCCGGCCGAGCCGCTGCTGACCGACAACCCGGTCAGCGAGATCCACGACGGCGGGAGGCTGGCATTCGGCCCGGACGGGATGCTCTACATCACGACCGGCGAGACCGGCGACTCGGCGCTGTCCCAGAACCTCGACTCCAACGGCGGCAAGATCCTGCGGCTCGAGCCGGACGGTGACATCCCCAGCGACAACCCGTTCCCCGACTCACCGGTGTGGAGTTACGGCCATCGCAACGTCGAGGGACTGACATTCGACGACGCGGGCCGGCTGTGGGCGAGCGAGTTCGGCCAGGACACCTGGGACGAGCTCAACCTGGTCCGGCCCGGCGACAACTACGGCTGGCCGATCCGGGAGGGCGCCCAGGGCGACGAATGCGACTGCGTCGATCCAGTCGCTGCCTGGCGACCGGCCGTGGCGTCCCCGTCCGGCTTGGCCTATGCCGACGGGGCATTGTGGATGGCGGCCCTTCGCGGCGCGCGACTGTGGCGGATCCCGTTGGACGGCGCCGAACCGGCGAGCGCGCCGCGGGGTTTCTTCGTCGGCGAGTACGGACGGCTCCGGGCCATCGCGGTCGCTCCGGACGGCGCACTCTGGCTCGGCACCTCCAACACCGACGGCCGCGGCACACCGGCCGACGACGACGATCAGATCCTGCGAGTCGAGTTGCGCTGACCCGTGCCGGTCACTCCCCGACCCGGTTTTGCGCAGTAGTTGTCGGTGTACGAGGCAGCAGACCAACAACAAGTGCGCAAAACCGAGGCAGGGGGCTACGCCGCGACTGCCGTACGCCGCGACTCTTCCTCGTCGAGCAGCCGGGTCGTGATCCGGTCGATCGCCTGGCCGAGCAGCTCCCGGTCATGCGGGTCGTCGAGGGCCCAGTCCTCCAGCTTCGTGTCGAGCCAGCGTCGCCAGGCGTCGTGGACCTGGTCGATCTCGCGCTGTCCGGCCGGCGTCAGCGTCAGCCGGCCATCGTCGACATCGAGGTACCCAGCATCAGCGACCTCAGCGAAGAACGGCTCGAGCACGTCGGTCGGCACTCGACAGGCCCGAGCGATCGTCTCCAGCGTCACCTCGCCTCGGACCCGAGTGCGGACATGGATCTGGCCGAGTGCCCACGCCTGCCCACGGGTGAGTCCGGTGCCGGAGTCGGACATGATCACGTCGTGCAGCGCCTCGCGGTCCTCGACCTGGCCGAAGACACCGGCGAGCGCCCGCTCCAGCTGCGTCACCGAGTCCGCCGAGTCGGGGGCGCTGAAGCCCTCGCCGAGATCGGTGGCCGCGGCCCGTGCACTGTCACGCAGCGGCACCTCCTTCAGGAACAGCGCAATGACGAAGCCGGCAAGCGCCACCGGCACGACCCAGCTGAAGACATGGGTCACCGCATCGGCGTACGCCTCGATGATCGGCGTCCGCTGCGCCGCCGGCAGATCGGTCACCGCGCTCGGGCTCTGGGCCGCGTCGGGTGAGACACCCGTCGCCGCCAGCGCCGCCCCGAGGTGGGGCTCCAGGCTGTTGGTGTACAACGCGCCGAAGACGGCCGTGCCGAAGGCGCCGCCGATCGTACGGAAGAACGTCACGCCTGAGGTCGCGGTGCCGAGCTGGGCGTACGCCACGGTGTTCTGCACCACGATGGTCAGGACCTGCATCGACAAGCCGAGCCCCAGGCCGAGCACGAACATGTACACCGACTGGAGCCAGATGCTGGTGCTCGGCTCCATCGTCGACAGCAGGTAGAGGCCGATGCCGAGGACCGCCATGCCGGCGACCGGGAAGACCTTGTAGCGCCCGGTCCGGCCCACGATGTCGCCGGACAGCGTGGCGGTGAGGAGCAACCCGACCACCATCGGGAGGATCCGCAGGCCTGACGTCGTCGCCGAGGCGCCCTCGACGTACTGCAGATAGGTCGGGAGGTAGGTCAGCGCGCCGAACATCCCGAACCCCACCACGAAGCTGAGGATCGAGCACACGGTGAAGACCTGATTGCCGAACAGCCCCATCGGCAGCATCGGCTCGGCGGCCCGCAACTCCACCAGGACGAAACCGGCGAGGAACACCAGCGCGAGGGCGAACAGCCCGATGATCGTCGCCGAGCCCCACGGGTACTCGGTGCCGCCCCACTCCAACCCCAGGACCAGGCTGCACGCGCCCAGCGCGACCAGCGCGATGCCGGCGTAGTCGATGATCGGACGGGCTGCCGCGCGGATGTCGGGGATCGTCCGCACCATGACGAGCACGACGATGGCGACCGGGATGTTGACGTAGAAGCACCAGCGCCAGCTCAGATGGTCGGTGAACAGGCCGCCGAGCAGCGGGCCGAGTACCGTGGTGACGCCGAAGACGGCACCGAGCGCGCCCTGGTACTTGCCTCGCTCGCGCAGCGGGATGACGTCGGCGATGAGGGCCATCGCGGTGACCATCAGTCCACCGGCGCCGATCCCCTGCACCGCGCGGGCGGCGATCAGCATCGCCATGCTGCCCGCGAGCCCGGCCACCGCCGAGGCGCCCACGAAGACGATCGCGCTGACCTGGAACACCAGCCGTCGGCCGAACAGGTCGCCGAACTTGCCGGCCAGCACCGTCGAGACCGCCTCGGCCAGGATGTACGCCGTGACGACCCAGGCCATGTGGCCGGCGCCGCCCAGATCGGCGACGATCGTCGGCAACGCGGTCGAGACGATGGTCTGGTCGAGCGCAGCCAGCAGCATGCCGAGCAGGATCGTCACGAACACGAGATTCGTGCGGGATCTGCTCAGTGCGAGCGGCCGATCGTCAGCGGGAGCCGTCACGGTGCTCATGGCCCGGACCGTACCGTCCAGCCCGTTTTTGCGCAGTAGGTGTTGGTCGACTGCGCACTCGACCAACAACAAGTGCGCAAAACCGAGGCAGGGGTACGGCGGGTTACTGGCCGAGCCGCTCCAGGATCAGCTCGCGTACGCGGGCGGCGTCGGCCTGGCCGCGCATCTGCTTCATCACGACGCCGATCAGGGCCCCGGCGGCCGCGACCTTTCCGGCTCGGATCTTGTCGGCCACGTCGGGGTTGTCCGCGATCGCCTGGTCGACGGCCGCACCGAGCGCCACGTCGTCGGACACCACCTCGAGTCCGCGCGCCGTGACGACCTCCTCCGGCGATCCCTCGTCCGCGAGCACGCCGTCGATGACCTGCCGGGCGAGCTTGTCGTTGAGCCGTCCGGCGTCGATCATCGACTGGATCTCGGCCACCCCGGCCGGCGTGATCGACAGCTCTCCCAGCTCGACACCGTCCGCGTGGGCCCGCCGAGCGAGCTCGCCGGACCACCACTTGCGAGCCGCCTGCGGAGCCGCTCCAGCCTCGACGGTCGCCTCGATCAGCGGCAAAGCGCCGGCGCCGGCAGCATCGCGCATCTCGAGATCGGAGAAGTCCCACGCCTCCTGCAACCGCGCCCGGCGCACCGCCGGTGGCTCGGGCAGCGTCGACCGCAGCTCCTCGACCCACTCGCGCGACGGTGCGATCGGCACCAGGTCGGGCTCGGGGAAGTAGCGGTAGTCCTCGGCTTCTTCCTTGCTGCGACCCGGGGTCGTGACGCCGGTGTCCTCGTGCCAGTGGCGGGTCTCCTGCGTCACCCGGCCACCGTCGCTGAGCACCGTGGCCTGCCGGCAGATCTCGTAACGCAGCGCCCGCTCGACACTGCGCAGCGAGTTGACGTTCTTCGTCTCGGTCCGTAGGCCGTACTCCGACTGCGAGTCCGGCCGCAGCGACACGTTGGCGTCGCATCGCAGCGAGCCCTGCTCCATGCGTACGTCGGACACACCCAGCGCAGCGACTAGCTCACGCAGGTGCGTGACGTATGCGCGGGCTACCTCCGGCGCCTTGGCCCCGGTGCCCTCGATCGGCTTGGTCACGATCTCGATCAGCGGCACACCGGCCCGGTTGTAGTCGAGCAGCGACCGCTCAGCGCCGTGGATGCGTCCGGTGGCACCGCCGACATGCAACGACTTGCCGGTGTCCTCCTCCATGTGGGCGCGCTCGATGCCGATCCGGTACGTCTCCCCGTCGAGCTCCACCTCGGTCCAGCCGTCGAAGGCGATCGGCTCGTCGTACTGCGAGGTCTGGAAGTTCTTCGGCATGTCCGGGTAGAAGTAGTTCTTCCGCGCGAAGCGGCACCACTCGGCGATCGAGCAGTTCAACGCCAGCCCGATCCGGATCGCGGCCTCCACGGCGCGCTCGTTGGCGACCGGCAAGGCACCCGGCAGGCCGAGGCAGACCGGGCACACCTGCGTGTTGGGCTCGGCGCCGAACTCCGTCGAGCAGCCGCAGAACATCTTCGACATCGTGTTGAGCTCGACATGCACCTCGAGACCGAGCACCGGGTCGAACTGCGCGACGGCGTCGTCGTACGACACCAGCGTCGTGACCGTCATCGGGCCACCTCCAACTCGGGGGCCTGCGCGAGCAACGGGCCGCCCCACTGCTCCACGAGCATCGACTCGAGCGCGGCCGCGACCCGATAGAGCCGGTCGTCGGCCATCGCGGGCGCCAGGACTTGGATGCCGGCCGGCAGCCCGTCCTCGTCGGCCAGGCCGCTGGGCAACGACAGGCCTGGCATGCCGGCGAGGCTGGCCGGGATCGTGGCGATGTCGTTGAGGTACATCGCGAGCGGGTCGTCGACCTTCGCCCCGATCGGGAACGCCGTGGTCGGCGCGGTCGGCGACACGAGCACGTCGACCTTCTCGTACGCGGAGTCGAAGTCGCGACGGATCAGCGTGCGCACCTTCTGGGCGGAGCCGTAGTAGGCGTCCCAGTAGCCGCTGGACAGGGCGTACGTGCCGAGGATGATCCGGCGCTTGACCTCCGGGCCGAAGCCCGCCTCCCGGGTCGCGGCCATCACCTGCTCCGCGGTCGGGTCGCCGACGCCGTCGGGCAGCACCCGAAGGCCGTAACGCATCGCGTCGAACTTGGCCAGGTTGCTGCTCGCCTCGCTCGGCAGGATCAGGTAGTAGGTCGCCAGGCCGTAGACGAAGTGCGGACACGAGACCTCGACGATCTCGGCACCGGCGCTGGTCAGCAGCTTCAGCGCGTCGTCGAATCGGGCCTCGATGCCGGGCTGGTAGCCCTCGCCACGCAGCTCGGAGACGACGCCGACCCGCAGTCCGTTGAGGTCGGCGTTGCGGACCGCCTCGAGAACCGGTGGCACCGGCGCGTCGATGCTGGTCGAGTCGCACGGGTCGTGGCCGGCGATCGTCTCGTGCAGCAGGGCCGCGTCGAGCACGGTACGTGTGACCGGACCGGCCTGGTCGAGACTGCTCGCCAGCGCGATCAGGCCGTAGCGCGACACGCCGCCGTAGGTCGGCTTGACGCCGATCGTGCCGGTGACGGCGCTCGGCTGCCGGATGGAGCCGCCGGTGTCGGTGCCGATGGCCAGCGGCGCCAGGTAGCCCGCCACCGCTGCGGCCGACCCACCACCGGAGCCGCCCGGGATCCGGTCCAGATCCCACGGGTTGTGGGTCGGGCCGTATGCCGAGTGCTCGGTCGAGCTGCCCATCGCGAACTCGTCCATGTTGGTCTTGCCGAGGATCGGAAGTCCGGCCTCCTTGAGCCGCTTGACGACCGTCGCGTCGTACGGCGGCACCCAGCCCTCGAGGATCTTGGACCCGCAGGTCGTCGGGATGCCCTTGGTGGCCAGCACGTCCTTGACCGCGATCGGGATCCCGGCCAGCGGTGCCAGCGAGTCGCCCGCGGCCCGGCGGGCATCGACGTCGGCAGCCGTACGCAGGGCGCCCTCGGCATCGACCTGAAGGAACGCGTGTACTGCCCCGTCGACCGCGGCGATCCGATCCAGATGCGCCTGCGTGACCTCGACGGACGACACCTCTCCGGCGGCGAGCAGGTCGGCGAGCTCGGCCGCGGAGCGCGTGATCAGCTCGTCCATCACGCCTCCTCGCCAAGGATCCGCGGCACCGCGAACCGCTGCTCCTCGACCTCCGGCGCACCGGCCAGGGCCTCCTCCGGAGTCAGGCCGGGCCGAAGCTCGTCGGCGCGGTAGACGTTGCTGAGTGGCACCGCATGCGACGTCGGTGGCACATCCGCGTCGGCGACCTCGCTCACCTTGGCGACCGACTCGAGAATGACCGCCAATTGCGGAGCCAGACGGTCGAGCTCCTCGTCGGTGAGCTCGATCCTGGCGAGCGACGCCAAACGAGCGACGTCGGCACGGGAGATCTCGGGAGGCATGCCGCAATCCTATGAGCCGCCGCCAGCGCTTTACGCCCGGTCCCGGCGTCGGCTCGACAAAGTACGAGAGGGCTGTCGAAATCTCTCGTCCAGTGGCGTCGACAGGGTGAAAGATGACACCGAGGGAAAGGGACTCCCATGAAGTACGTGCTGATGTTCACGTCGGAGCCGGCCGCCGACGAGGCCACCGACCCTGAGATCGCGAAGGCCGTCTACGGCCGCATCTACCAGTGGTTCCAGGACAACGCGGACAAGATCGACGAGAACGGCGCCGAGCTGCAGCCGGTCGAGACCGCCACGACAGTCAAGTCCGGCGGCCTTGTCGTCGACGGACCGTTCAACGAGGCCAAGGAGGTCGTCGGCGGCTTCTCTGTCATCGACGTCCCCGACATGGACGCGGCGGTCGCACTCGCCAAGACCTGGCCGGCGCTCGAGCTGCCGGGCATCGGGGTCGAGATCCGTCCGATGGTCGTTGACTACGCGCAGTTCGAGTGACGACCGACTAGCGGCCACGCTCCGCGAGGAGTCCGGTCGCCTGGTCGCCGCCCTGTACCGCCGCTTCCGCGATTTCGACATCGCCGAGGAGGCGGTACAGGGCGCTGTCGTCGAAGCCCTGACCGCCTGGCGCCGCGACGGCACGCCCGACCGGCCGGCCGCCTGGCTGACCACCGCCGCGCAGCGCAACGCCCTCGACCTGATCCGCCGTCGCGGGCGGCAGGAGGCGCTGGCCGCCCGGGTCGAGCCGTCGGTCGAGCGCGGCGGCACCGACGACCGGATCGCGCTGCTCTTCGCCTGCTGCCATCCCGCGCTGGCACCAGAGGCTCGGCTCGCCCTCACCCTCCGGGCCGTGATCGGTCTGAC
>DATFRX010000503.1:0-6365 GCA_035262905.1 Nocardioidaceae bacterium | reverse complement strand
TGCTTGCCGAGCGGCTCGGGGTCGCGTTGCGAGACACCGACGCCGACGTCGAGGAGTCAGCCGGAGCCACGATCCCGGACCTGTTCGTCGACCATGGCGAGGCGTACTTCCGGACGCTCGAGCGGCAGGCTGTCGCGACGGCGCTGACCGAGCACGATGGGGTGCTGTCGCTCGGCGGTGGCGCCGTCCTCGACCCTGACACTCGCGAGGCGCTGCGCGGTCATCGCGTCGTGTTCCTCGACGTGGGGCTGGCCGAGGCGGTTCGCCGGGTCGGTCTTGGCGTGAGTCGGCCGCTGCTGCTCGGCAACGTACGAGCGCAGCTCAAGGCGCTGCTCGACCAGCGCCGCCCGATGTACGAAGCCGTCGCCTGGCGCACCGTCGACACCGACGGCCAGACGCCGGAGCAGATCGTCGACGACATCGCCAGCGCACTGACTCGCGAGGACGCCGCCTCATGACCGACGCCACGACCCGGCTCACGGTCCGTACTGCCGCGCCCTATGACGTGCTGATCGGCTCCGGCATGATCGACGCGGTGGGGGAGCTGCTCGGCGGCGCCCGTCAGGTCGCGGTCGTCCATCCGGAGGCGCTGGCAGCCCTCGGCAGCGGCCTGCGAGACCGGCTGGCCGCGCGCGGCTACGAAGCGCACGCGGTCGTGGTGCCGACCGGAGAGGCGGCGAAGACGTCCGACGTGGCGAGCTTCTGCTGGGGTGTGCTGGGCCGGGCCGGCTTCACGCGTACGGATGCGATCGTCGGCCTCGGCGGCGGTGCGACGACCGACCTCGCCGGGTTCGTCGCGGCGACCTGGCTGCGCGGCGTACGCGTCGTCCAGGTGCCGACCAGCCTGCTCGGCATGGTCGACGCAGCGGTCGGCGGCAAGACCGGACTGAACACGAGCGAGGGCAAGAACCTCGTCGGCGCTTTCCACGAGCCGGCCGGGGTCGTGTGCGACCTCGATCTGCTCCGCGGGCTGCCGCGCGCCGAGATGGTCAGCGGCCTGGCCGAGGTGATCAAGTGCGGGTTCATCGCCGATCCGGCGATCCTCGACCTCGTTGAGTCGGCGCCGCAGCAGGCCATCGATCCGGGCTCGGCCTCGTTGCGCGAGTTGATCGTCCGGTCGGTCGCGGTCAAGTCGGACGTCGTGTCCGGAGATCTTCGGGAGAGCGGCGACACCGTCGGACGCGTGGTGCTCAACTACGGTCACACCTTCGGGCACGCCGTCGAACGCGTCGAGCAGTTCGGCTTCCGGCACGGCGCCGCCGTCGCGATCGGCATGCGCTACGTCGCGGAGCTCGCCCGGCTGGCCGGCCGGCTCGACCCGGCGACGGCCGACCGGCATCGCCGCATCCTGGACCTGGTCGGGTTGCCCACCTCGTACGCGCCCGGGCGGTGGCCGGAGCTCTACGAGGCGATGCGGGTCGACAAGAAGGCGCGTGGCGACCAATTGCGGTTCGTCGTCCTCGACGGCCTTGCCCGACCGGGCATCCTGGCCGGACCCGACCCTGCCCTGTTGACCGCCGCGTACGCCGAGATCGTCCGCTGAGGCACCGCCGCCCCCGGAACCACTGGCGGTAGCCAAATCCTGAAACACGCCGGCGTGTTTCAGGATTTGCCTACCCCCAGCGGAGCGGGAGCGCCCAGCGGGGATCAGCGGCCGACGAGGGAGCGGATGGTGCGCTGGGCGTCCAGGATGCCGATGCCCAGGGTGTCGCAGAGCAGCCGGACGGCAGCGACCTCCTGGTGCCGCTTCATGAGGTCCAGCGCCTCCGCCTCGAGCTCGGGCGGCAGCTCCACCACCTGAGGACCGCGAAGCGTGGCGGCGATCAGCTCCTCGTCCTCGTCGATGCCGACGATCTCGGCGAGATCGATCGTGTCCACCTTCCGATCCGGCTGATCCGCAGCGACCGGCTGCACGACCGGCTCGTCCGCGGGCTGGTCGGTCGGCTCCGCTCCGGGCTCCTCGGCGCCTGGCGGCGGAGGTGCTCCCGGCGGCGGAGGTGGCGGCGGCTTGACCGTGTCCGGCGGCATGTCGGCGATCGAGAGCGGCATCGGCGTGCCGTCATCGTCGTCGTGCACAGGCATCGGTCCGGCCTTGTTCGGATCCTCTCCGCCACCCGCAGCCGGCGGCATCGGACCCGTACCGAGCTCGAGCGCGTCCATCCTGGGGGCCGGACCGAATCCCGGCCGGTCCCAGGGCTGTTTGGCCGGAGGGCGCTTTGTCTCGGTATGCGACCCGAGATGGTCGATCGACCGCTGGAGCTCGGCATCGCGCTGGAGGCGACGCTGACGCAGCCACCACCACCCCGCGATGACCACGACCAGCAGGCCCAGCCAGAACCAGAACATTTCCGTATTTTAGGCGGAGCCACCGGGTCGCCGCACGCTGTGCCGCCGCCGTGCCGCGCGAGCGTTGCCGATCTGCGAAGGTGGAGCCATGCCCGACTACGACGCCCGCCGAGGACGGCTGCGCGAGATGCTCACCGCACGCGAGCTCGACGCGGCGCTGATCACCGAGCTCAACAACGTCCGCTATCTGACCGGCTTCAGCGGCAGCAGCGGCGCGCTGATCCTGCCGGTCGACGGCGATCCGGTGTTCGCGACCGACGGGCGCTACATCGAGCAGGGCAAGACCGAGACCGGGCTCGACCCGCGACTTGTGACGGGTGGGTTGCCGCCCGGCCTGCCACCGCTGGCCGTCGAGACTGGCTCGCATCGGATCGGCGTGGAGACGCACGACCTCACGGTCGATGTGTACGCGACGCTTCGCGATGCCGATCAGGATCACGCGCTTGAGCTGGTCGGCCTGGACCGCCCCGTCGAGGAGCTGCGCCAGATCAAGGACGCCGACGAGATCGAGGCGCTGCGCGAGGCCTGCGACATCTCGACCCGCGCTCTCGAGCAGCTCGTCGCGGGACCGATCCTCGGTCGCTCGGAGCTCGAGCTGGCCAGGGAGATCGACAACCTGCTGCTCGACCTCGGCGCCGAGGCGGTCGGCTTCGACACGATCCTGGCGTCGGGGCCGAACTCGTCGATCCCGCATCACCAGCCGACCGGTCGTACGGTCGAGCGCGGCGACCTGCTCAAGATCGACTTCGGCGCCCGCGTACGCGGCTACCACGCCGACTGCACCCGTACCTTCGTCGTCGGATCGGAGCCGGCCGACTGGCAGCGCGACGTCCACGCAGCCGTCCATGCGGCCCAGGCGGTCGGACGGAAGCACGCACGACCGGACGCCGACACCCGCGGAGTCTTCGACGCTGTTGTCGCGTCGCTGGAGCCGACCGGCTACGCCGACAGGTTCGTCCACGGCCTCGGGCACGGCGTCGGCCTGATGATTCACGAGGACCCGTTCATGGGGGAGACCACCACCGGTAGACTGCCGGATCGGACCGCGATCACCATCGAGCCCGGTGTCTACCTTCCGGGGCTCGGCGGTGTCCGCATCGAGGACACCCTGATCGTCCATGCCGACGCTCCCGAGATCCTGACCACCGCGTCCAGGGACTTGAGAGTCATCGGAACATAGGGTCATTGGTGAATAGCCCAGCCACAAGCAAAAGAACAGGAACGCACGCGCGATGGCAACGACGAACGAACTCAAGAACGGCATGGTGCTCAACCTCGACGGCCAGCTCTGGTCGGTCGTGTGGTTCCAGCACCACAAGCCAGGCAAGGGCGGCGCCGTCGTGCGTACGAAGCTCAAGAACGTCCTGTCCGGCAAGGTCGTCGACAAGACATTCAACGCCGACGTGAAGGTCGACACGGCCAATGTCGACAAGCGGCAGATGCAGTACCTCTACAACGACGGCGAGTCCTACGTCTTCATGGACTCGTCGACCTACGACCAGATCCACCTGGGTCAGGACATCGTCGGCGACGCGTCGCACTTCCTGCTCGACAACCAGGACGTCATCGTGTCGATGCATGAGAGCACGCCGCTGTTCGTCGAGCTGCCGGCGTCGGTTGAGCTCACGGTCGAGTACACCGAGCCGGGACTGCAGGGCGACCGATCCAGTGGCGGCACCAAGCCGGCCCGGCTTGAGACCGGCTTCGAGATCCAGGTGCCGTTGTTCATCACCAGCGGTGAGAAGGTCAAGGTCGACACTCGGGACGGCTCCTACCTCGGCCGCGCCTGACTGCGAGGGACTGACGTTCGATGACTGCCCGATCCAAGGCCCGAAAACGCGCGCTCGACGTGTTGTACGAGTCCGAGCTGCGCGGCGTCGCGCTGGGAGCGACCCTGCCGGACCGGATCGCGGCGGCCGACCCGCCGGTCAACCCGTACACCGTGCGCCTGGTCGAGGGAGTCGCCGAGCATCGCCATCGCATCGACGAGCTGCTCGAGACCAACGCGACCGGCTGGACGCTGGCCCGGATGCCGGTCATCGACCGCAACCTGCTGCGGATCGCGACCTACGAGATCCTCTACGTCGACGAGGTGCCGGACGCGGTCGCGGTGAGCGAGGCCGTCCATCTCGCGTCCGAGCTGTCGACGGACGAATCGTCCGGATTCGTGAACGGCCTACTGGCCCGATTGGTGGAGCTGAAGCCGACGCTTGTTGCGGAGTGAGCAACTCGACGGGTCAGCTTGCGCTCTTGTGACTGTCCGGTAAGGTCACTGCTGCCCGCAAAGCACCATCTCACGCCGGTTACGGCGTCCTCGCACCCGAGTTGCGCGTGCTTATCCCACGGGATTGTGGGCACGGATCGCCTTGAACCTTGCATACGGGCGACCGGCCACGGGCCTGGCCGAGGGGAGGAACGCATGGGCAATGGCGGCGACGTTCAAATGGCCTTCGGCGACGGCCTGTCGTTTCGCCAATGGGTCGACGCCTACCAGGACGACCTGATCTTCTACACCCGGCAGCATGCGCTGCTGGCGTTCTACTGCGTGCTCGCCGCCGCCGTACTCGCCGTGCTGCTGGCGGTCCTGGTCTATCGGTCCCCACGGCTGTCCGGGCTCGCCATCAACGCGGTCTCGGTCGGTTTCACGCTGCCGTCGATCGCGTTGTTCGGCATCCTGATCCCGGTGCTCGGCCGCAACATCGCGACCGTGTTTCCGGTCGTCGTCCTCTATTCGCTGCTTCCGGCGCTGCGTAACGCGATCGTGGGCCTGCAGTCGGTCGATCCCGCCATGCTCGACGCCGGTCGCGGCATGGGCATGAGCCGATTCCGGATGCTCTGGCAGGTCGAGCTGCCGCTGGCCTGGCCCGTGATCCTTGCGGGCCTCCGGGTCTCGGCGCAGCTCGCCGTCGGCATCGTGGCGATCGGCGCCATCGTCTACGACGTGGGCCTCGGTCAGTACGCGTTCAGCGCCCTGGCCAACCTCGGATCCGCCAACACCGGCAACGAGGCCCTGGCCTGCGTGCTCTTCGTCGCCGCCATCGGCATCGCCTTCGATCTCGCCTTCGTGCTCGTCCGTCGCTTCACGACCCCGAGAGGACTTCGTGTCTGACACCACCGACGTCACGACCACGCCGACGACAGCCGCCTCCGGATCGGACGCGGCCGGCGTACCCATCGTGTTGGACCACGTGTCCAAGCGTTATCCCGGCACCAAGTCGGCGGCCGTCGACGACATCAGCATGGAGATCCCGGCCGGTGAGATCGTCATCCTGGTCGGCCCGTCGGGCTGCGGCAAGACGACGACGATGCGGATGATCAACCGGCTCATCGAGCCGACGTCGGGCACGATCACGATCGACGGCGAGGACGTGTTGTCGCTCGACGACGTCAAGCTGCGTCGCGAGATCGGCTACGTCATCCAGCAGATCGGGCTCTTTCCGCACCTGTCGATCGCGCAGAACGTCTCGCTGGTGCCGCGGATGCTGAAGTGGAAGAAGCAGCGCGCCAACGACCGGGTCGACGAGATGCTGTCGCTGGTCGGTTTGGAGCCGGCCGAGTTCCGTCATCGCTACCCGCGCCAGCTGTCCGGCGGTCAGCAGCAGCGGGTCGGCGTGGCCCGCGCCCTGGCGGCCGATCCGCCGGTGATGTTGATGGACGAGCCGTTCGGCGCCGTGGACCCGATCAACCGGGCGCGGCTGCAGGAGGAATTCCTCTCCGTCCAGGACAAGCTGCGCAAGACCATCGTCTTCGTCACCCACGACTTCGACGAGGCGATCAAGATGGGCGATCGCATCGCCGTGCTCGACCAGGGCTCGAAGATCGCGCAGTACGCCACTCCCGAGGAGATCCTGTCGAGTCCGGCGAACGCGTTCGTCGAGGGCTTCGTCGGACACGGCGCGACGCTCAAGCGCCTCCAGCTGGAGCGGCTCGAGACCATCGACCTGCGGCCGCTGTCCGACGCCGACAGCGCGGCGCCACGGGTGCCGATCAAGGCGACCCTGCACGACGTACTCGACGAG
>DATFRX010000502.1:0-4025 GCA_035262905.1 Nocardioidaceae bacterium | reverse complement strand
GGTCGCCGGCGACCGCCGTGACGGTCATCGGCGCCGTACCCGGCGGGGGATCGTCGGCCGACACCTGCTGCGAATACCTGAACTTCTTCACCGACACCGAGTCGGCAAACGCCTGGCTGACCAGTCACCCACATGTGCCCGGCGAGGTGCTGACCCAGCGCGAGGCCGAGGCACTCGCCGACCGGCTGTACTCCGACCTGCTGGCCGGCTAGCCGCGTCGCCGGTCAGGCCCCGGCGAGGTTCTCGATGTTGACCCAGTGCCCCGTGCCGCGCGGTGGCCTGGCCAGCCGGCGCACCATGTCGTCGGTCGCCCGAAGGATCGGCTCGGGATCGAAGTCGTCGGCGTGGTCGACGCGCAGCACGTGGCGATTGGCGTAGCCCAGCAACCGCGCCACCGACGTGCCCGGTTCGGACACGAGCCGGTGCGCAGCGAGCTCCAGCCGGCGCAGGCTGCTCATCCGGTAATAGCCCCGAGTCACAACGATGACGATGGACAGTCGCGCACGCCGGGCCAAGAGTCGAAGGTCCCGCCGCCGCGAACCAGCCTTGTCCACGAATCGCCGGTCACACTGAGTCGGCCTCCGGAAGGCTCGGATATTCGGTCGGATAGAGCCCAGCCACGAAACGGTACGTCTCCTCGCCCGTGCGGCTGCGGGCGCTGAACTCGCGAGCCAGCGCGAAGACCTGGGCCCAGAACTCCGCCGCGTCGTCGCGCGAGATCCGGGTGTGCCGGACGATCGCTCGCAGGTCGTCGGCCTGGTGGGCCGGCACCGACTCCGCGGCGGCGTCGACCAGGATGTTCGGGATCGCCGAGAGCTGCTCGGGCCGGATCTGGCCGACGTAGAAGATCCGGGCGGTCCGGCCGTAGAACCGCTCGTCGATCGCCCGCACCTTGCGGGTCCGGACCACCCGGAGCAGCCCGGCGTCGAGCAGGACGTCTACGTGATAGGCCACGCTGCTCTTCGGCCGGTCGACCGCCTCGGCGAGCTCGGCAACTGTCGCAGCGCGCTCGAGGACCAGGTCCAGCAGCTGGTTGCGCAGCGGGTGGAAGGCCGCCTTCAGCTCCGGCGTCGAGGCGATGATGCGCAGGTCCTCGAGCTCGTAGTCAGGGAGCTGGGTATCGCTCGACACCGTCAGACCGTCCTGTTAACGTGAATGATCGAGAAAGTTCGATCGATCATACCGGATTCACAGGGAAGGCGCTCATGGACATCATCCTCGTTCCCGGCCTCTGGCTCCACGGCACCAGCTGGGACGCGGTCACTCCGACGCTCGAGAAGGCCGGCCATCGCGTACGAGCGCTGACCCTGCCCGGCATGGAGAGCAAGGACACCGATCGGTCCGGGGTCAGCCTGTCCGACCAGGTCGACGCGGTCGTGGCTGCGATCGACGAGGCCGACGGCCCGGTTCTGCTCGTCGCCCACTCGGCGGGCAGCGGCGTCGGCCACGCCGCCGTCGACGCCCGGCCGGACCGGGTGGCGCGCGCGGTCTACGTCGGCGGCTTCCCGTCGGCGGACGGAGAGGCGCTGCTCGAGGGTCTCCCGGCCGAGAACGGTGAGGTCGCGATGCCGGACTGGGCCGAGGTCGGCGAGGAGGCCAACGTGGTCGACTTCGACGAGGAGTCGTTGGCCAATTTCTACGCCGATGCCATCCCGGCGCCCGAGAAGGTGCTCACCGACAAGGTCAGCCTGTCCGACGACCGTCGCTACGACGTACCCGTGGTCGCCGTGTGCCCGGAGTACACCGCGGACCAACTGCGTGAGTGGGTGAAGGAAGGCCACGTCAGCGAGCTGGCCGCCATCCACGACGTCGAGTACGTCGACCTGCCCGGCGGTCACTGGCCGCAGCTGACCCAGCCCGACAAGCTGGCCCAGGTCATCCTCGACGAAGCCGACCGCAGCGGCTCCTGACCGAGCCGAACGGGATCCGCTAACGGGGATAGCTCGGCGGCGGATCCCACGTCTGCGGCGGCGCGGTCGGCGGCGTCGTGGTGATGTAGATCGTGCGGCCCATGACGGCGCCGAGCAGTGAGCCGATGCACAGGCCCAGCGCCACGTTGATGCACGCGGTCGCGACCTGACTCTCGAGTTCGTCGCCGATGGCGAACGGCGCCGCCGCACCGAACGCCGTGGCCAGCACGATGATCCAGCCGAAGAACGATCGCGGCCGCGGCGTGACGAGCGCGAGGGCGTGCGCCAGCCCGGTCGCGACCAGCGCCAGCAGCGCAGCCGTCAGGGCGTAGTCGCCGAGGAACGAGTCGGCGATCTCGAGCAGCAGCGCCGGCCGCACCAGGTCGAGATCGAACACGTCCTGGCAGATGAGCACACCCACCGCGGCCACCAGCGCGGCCACGCAGGCGGTTGCAGCGCCGCCGCCCCACAGCCGTTGTGCGTCGACCGAGACATGGGTCTTCGGGGGTTGTCCGGGAGCACCTGGGTAGGTCATGTGATCCTCCAGTGCCTTCGAGGGTGGCCGAAACGGGCATACGAGGACTCACCCGAGGCGGGTGATCGTGCGTCGGGTACGCCGTCGGTTAGTTCAGTGCGGGCAACGCGGGGGAGAAGTCGAGCCGGGCAGCCGGTGCGAAACCGCCGATGACGTCGTCGGGCCAGGTCGCCGACGCGTCGTACGTCTGTCCGTCGAGGGTGAGCGCGACGTCGTAGGTGAAGGGCGCAGGACCGAGTCTTGCCGCCTCCTTGCCCTTGGCGTCCGGGCCGTCCCAGTAGAGCTCGCCGTCGCCGCTGCAGTCATCGGTGAGACGTGGGGAGAAGGTCAGCGAGTCGCCGTCAGCAGCGGTTACCGTGATGCTGGCGTCAGCGTCTTCGGGGCCGACGGCGAGCTGCCGGACCTGCATCTCGACGCCATAGCTCGTCACCGCACCGTCATTGTCCGCGATGATCCCGACCCAGGCCGATGGCGTCGGCAGTGGGCCGTCGGACGGCGTGGTCCAGTGGAAGCTGGTGAACGCGTCGCCGTCCGGCCCTCGCGCGGTCAGGGTCACGTCGTACTCACCGGCGTAGCCCGCTGGCATCAGTAGGAAGCGGCCTGGCTCGATCTCTTCCAGCCCGGTCGGGAAGCTGCGCGGACAAGGCTTGCCGGTGGCCTCGAAGTCGGCCCGCAGCCGCCAGCCTTCGAGCGGGAACTCGACGACGACCTGCTCCGGACTGCCGACATCGGGCAGCTTCCGAGGTGGCGCACCGTCTGCGCACGTTGAGAGGTAGCAGAAGGTCCAGGGCCGGAGGTCGATCGACTGGTCGCCGTAGTGCACCCGCATGTCGGGCGGCAGTTCGATGCCGTGCACTCGTGGGGTTGGTTCGACGCGGCGCTCAGGGCCGGACTCGGTCTCGATGCTCGTGGTGCCGCAGGCGACGGCGCCGGGTGCCGCCAGGGCGATCACCGTCGCCGCTCGGGCCCATGCCAACGTCCGTGCCCTCATGACCAGTGGACGTGCGACGGTCGCAAAGGGTTGCCTGCGGAGGCTAGCCGTCGGGGTGCTGCCGGAGTCGTTCGAGGATCGGTACGAGTGCCGTGGGCTGCTCGACCTGGGCGTTGTGGCCGATACCGGGCAGGATCACAGGCTCCGGCACCAGGTCGCGTAGCTGCTCGACCGGGCTCATCGGGTCATGCTCGCCCGCGGCCAGGATGACCGGCGACGATGCGGCCGCGATCAGGGTGGGCATGTCGGGTCGTCCGACGGCGAAGGCGCGGGGGTCCAGCGCGAGTCGCCAGCCACCGTCGGTCTCGGTCACGCCCGACGTCGCGGCGGGGGAGTCCGGATCGACGAGTCCGGTCAGACCGGCGACCCGCAGCCCCCGGTCGATCGCCTCCGCTCGGGTCTCGAAGACTCTGGCGGGCCGGACGGCAAGCTCGGCGGCCTTGGCGAGCTCGGCGTCGGTCCAGCGGACCTTGATGCCGAGGCCGCAGACGCCGGTCACCTCGACGCCGTAGCCGGCGCCGGCCAACTCGAGGCCCACGACGCCGCCGAGCGAGTGGCCCAGGATCACGATCGGGCGGTCGTCGAGAGC
>DATFRX010000501.1:0-8053 GCA_035262905.1 Nocardioidaceae bacterium | reverse complement strand
TCGTTCCGGGCAGCCAGATCGCCGCGGCCACGATGACGAGTGCGACCGCGGCGACGATCAGTGCCGAGGCCGCGGCGCCGCGCTGCCGCTTGCGTCGTACGCCCTGCCGGTACAGCTGAGTCCCGTCGATGCCGTCGCCGGCCGATACGCTGTCGGCGAGCCGCTCCATTCGTACCCGGAGCTGCGTCTCGAAGGCGTCTTCTGGAGGATTCATGAGACGTCCCTCCCCGTTGCGGGCGAGTCGTCCGCGATCGCGGTGTCGTCAGTCCAGCCGAGGTCCTGACGTAACTGCGCGTAGGCCCGGCTGGCCCGGCTCTTCACGGTGCCCTGCCGGCATCCGAGCAGGTCGGCGATCTCGGCCTCGTTGAGGTCCTCCCAGTAGCGCAGGACCAGGACCACCCGCTGCTTCGGCGGCAGGCTGTTCAGCGCTCGTCGCAGGTCAGCGAGCTCGGCCGACCGATCGGCGATGTCCGGTGTCGCCGGCTCCGCGTGGCTGAGCGGTGCATGCAGGTTGGCCGGGTGTCTGCGCGCCCGCCAGGCGAGTCGGGCCATCACCTTGCGGACGTAGGCCTCCACCCCCTGGGGATCGAGTCGACCCCACGACGGCAGGCAGCGGACCAGCGCCTCCTGCACCAGGTCCTCACCGGAGGCGAGGTCCCCGGCAAGCATGAAGCCGTAACGGGTCAGGCCCTGTCGCCGAGCTGCAACGAACGAAGCGACTTCCTCCTCGGTGCTCACTACGGTGCCCCCCTCGGGCAGGCAGTATCGGCGCTTCTACCTCTTGATAGGGATTCTCGCGGCATTGGGTTCCATCGGCGCACGAGATTCCTACGCCCGGCCGACGACCCGCACGGCGAGGGTCCCGACACCGTCGGCGCGACGTACGGTGATGTGCCAACACCCCGGGCCGGTGAACCGAAAGCCGGTACCCCATTCGTCGCCGGGCCGATGCCATGAGCTGGAGGGGTGCTCCTCGGGACCCCATTCCAGCGCGTTGGGATCCTTGCCGCCGCTGGGCTTGGTGACGGTGAACTGTGGGGGACCGGAGCCGGTCATGCGCCAGACGATCTTGATCTGGGGTCCGGCGTCGAAGGGCAGCGGCGCGAACGGCATCGCCCACAGCGTTGCGCCGGTGGCCTCGCCACGGACGTCGTTGGTGCGGAGCAGCTCGGTATCGGCGCAGCTCATCGGTGGCGTCGGCACGGGGACCGCCGACCCTGGAGTTTCGGCGGGCGGCTCGGTCTGCGGCTCGGACGCACCGGCGTCGCTCGAGTCCCCGTCACAGCCCGAGAGCAGGAACACCAACGCGGCCGCGGTTGCCGCGCAGCTTCGCTTACCGCCGCCTCGCCACGTCACGATGCCGCCTCCTCGCTCGTGGGGGTGTCGTCGAGGAGGCGTCGAACGGCCGCCCGCGACACCAGCAGCGTGATGACGAGCAACGTCACCGGAACGAAGCCGCCGAGGCTCACCTTGTCGCCGAACACGAGGTCGACCAGCTTGAGGACGACGAGCTTGCTGCCTGCCGCAACCATCCACAACGCCAGGGCGGCCGCCAGCTTGGCCGACGGTCGGCTCGCCGCTCGGAACCAGGTGAGCACGTGGCCCTTGAGCAGGAGCACCAGCTCGAGCGCGATCTTGAGGAGTAAGGCCGTGAGCAGCGAGAGGGTGAAGCTCTCACTGATCACCGACGGGACGTACTCGATCGCGAGATTGAGGACGACGACATAGACGAACAGATCGATGACGTCCGCTCGTCGCGCGACGATCCACCGGCGAATCGGGCCACGCGACCGACGCGGTGCGCCGGCGACCGTCGGCTCGTACATCTCCGTCACGGCACGATCCTGTCGCAAGGGCCTGGCGTACGGCCATATGTCCGCGGCTGGATTCACCACGGGTCGGCCTGCAGTGGCGGAGCGCGGCCCGCTGACTGATCATGGGAGCGCTACGGCGGCGGACATCGATAGTCAGAGTCTGCCGACGGGAGGAGCACATCATGAGTGGAATCTCGGCGTCCGACCCGGGCCCGGCCGGTGACCAGGAGCTGATCGGCCGGCTGTTCTCACCAGAGGGCCGGGCGGATCCGTACCCGCTTTACCACGGTTCGACGCTTCCCGGATGCCGCCATGCGGTCGCATCGAGGATGCTCAAGGACCCCCGAATCGGGCCGCCGCAGCTGGGCATGGAGGATTCAGACCAGCTCATGTGGCGGACCTTCTCGCGCTGGCTGCTCAATCTCGACGGGGAGCGTCACCTGGCGATGCGTCAACGGTTCGGCCGGGTCTTTGCGCGCGGCCGGGTGGAGCGCTACCGACCGATGATCGAGGCACGCGCTCGCAAGCTGATCGACGCCGTCGCCGATGCCGGCGAGATGGACCTCGTCACTGACTTCGCGCGGCCGTTGCCGTTCGCGATCGTCACGTCGGTGCTGGGAGTCCCCGAGGACCGTCAACCGTGGCTGGCTGAGCGGATGCACATCCTCGACGTCGGTTTCGCCCGTCAGCAAGATCAGGCTGCGGTCGACGCGACCAGCGCTGCTATCGGCGAGATGCTCGACTACTTCGGCGACCTGCTCGACCAGCGAGCCCGAACGCCCGAGGACGACCTGATGTCCACCCTCGCCGCGGATCCGCCGGGCGACGACGAGGGACGAGCCGATCTGCTCGCCAACTGCGTGTTCTTCATCAACGCCGGCCACATCACGACAACCAGCCTGATCACGGGCGGCCTGCTGCTGCTCCTCGAGCACCCGGACGAACTGGCCCGGCTCGTGCGGAGCCCAGACCTGGTCCCGGACGCGGTCGAGGAGATGCTCCGGATGGTGACACCGGTGAGTCTCGTCATGTGCCGGGCGCGTCGCGACGTCGAGATCGACGGCTATCACGTGCCGTCAGGGCAACGTCGCGTCGTGTTTACGGCCGGCGCCAACCGTGACCCGGCGGCCTTCGTCGAACCCGACACGTTCGACATCGGTCGCAGTCCCAACCCGCATCTGGCGTTCAGCGCCGGAGCTCATTTCTGTCTCGGTGCGCCGCTCGCACGACTACACGGTCAGGTCGCTATGCGGGTGCTGCTCGACCGGCTTCCTGACGTCCACCTCGCCGGCGAACCGGAGTGGCTCGGCTCGTTCCCGCTTCGCGTCCCCGAGCACCTGCCGATTGCTTGGGGGTCGACGCCCTGACCCAGTGCTTAACCGCACGCTGGGTTCATGGTCACGGACACCTCTCCCAAGGTGCCGACGACCGACGATGGTCCGGCACCGCCTTCGACGGTCTTGATATGCACGCCCTCGCCGGCGATGTTGCGGGTGAAGAAGAGCCGATCGTCCTTGGTCCATCCCAGTGTGCCGGTGTCACCGCTCGCAGAGTCCGCAACCGGCGTGACCCGGCCGGAGTCGAGATCGAGCACGACGAGCTCGTAGAGGTCGGGCCCGGTCGCACGGGAGCGGGTGGCGACCTTCGAATAGGCGATCTTCGTACCGTCGGGGCTCCATACGGGCGGGGCAGGGACGTCTCGTATCGCGACGGAGATGGGTCCCGGACCACTTGCGTCCCGGCTCAAAACGGCTCTCGGTCGATGGCTCCACCAGGCCACCGTCTCGTTGTCCAGCCAGATGATGGGCGAATCCAGATATTGAGGGATGGTCGCAACGAGGGTGGTGGTGCTCGGGTGTGCGAGGTCGAGCACGAGGATCTTGCTGGTGTTTCCCCCGCGAACGAACGCGATCTTCGTGCCGTCGGGGGACCACGCGGGGTAGTCGTCCGAGTGACCCGACGTCAGCCGCTGCTCGTCGTCACCATCGAGGTCGGAGACGTAGAGCGAGACCGCAGCCGGGCCGACCACCGCATCGTACGACGAGCCGCGCCACGACCTGACCACCATCCGCTCGCCGTCCGGACTCACCGCTGCATCGATGGATGCGTGGTCGTCGGTGAGGCGCTTGGTCTGTTCGCCGTGCTCGTCATAGGCATAGACGTCGTACGAAGGAGTCAGGCGGTCACCCTCGGATCCGACGAAGAACACGTCGTCGCAGTCCGACCCATCGATCAAGCCGCACCCGGACGTCATCAGACCCACGCAGATCCACCCGCCGACCCACCGCCGACCCGCCATAGCGCTCAGGATAAATGGATCGGCCGCCGGTCGGGCGCTATGAAGGCTGATTCGAGACCTGTCCCCGGTTGCTCTGAGGCATGAGCCCGAGGAGCACGCCGCCGAACAGCAGCCACATCAGGCCCATCCACAGGCCGGCGCCGTGTGCGTCCTGAAGCGTGACTGCTCCGACCACGCCGAGCCACGGCAGGAACGCACTCCACAACGAGAGGGTGCGCGATCGATAGGCCCAGAGCCCGACGAGGAGGTAGCCGACCGCGATCATCAGGAAGCCGAGCAGGAACGGGCCGTCGAGCACCTCGTCACTGACCTCGATCCGGATGAGTGCGGTCGCCGCGAGGCAGGCCAGGCCAACGACCGACACGATCAGGCCGGTCCGGCCCAGCCGGTCAGGTGAACGGACCGTCGAGCGTCCGAGGGCGACGATCGACACCAACGAGAGCACCACCGCGACGCCGAACAGTCCATAGGCCAGGTTGTCAGAGCTGGTCCAGTGGTCTTGACGAGGTTCCTCGAGCAGGAAGGCGCCTTGCGCTGCGAAAACCAGACCGGCAGCGATGGCCGATTGTCCAGCAAGCCGCCGTGGGGCCATGGCTCATCATCCCACTCGGCTCCGCGGCCCGGCTGGCGCGCACGCCAAGTTCGCGTGAACGGGGTCCGACCGACGACATCATCCGCCGAGCAGGCCGAACAGCCCACGGCCGATGAAGTACAGCCCGGCGGCGCCGAGCAGCCCGACGGTGACCGTGCGACCCCAGCGTTCGATCAGATGACGGGTGGCAGCGAGCCCACGCTGACTGGGGCCGGGGGCGATCGTGGTCAGGGCGACGGGCACCCAGGCGGGCGCGGTCACCAAGCCGACGAGCACGAGGACGAGCACCGTCGTCGCTGCGACCTCGGCGTTGGTCCTGGAGATCGTTTTGGCGGCCGCCGCGATCAGGGCCAGCGTCGTGAGGTTCGTCGCCATGGAGAACACGCCGAACGGAAACGCCGCCCGAGACTGGCGGGATTCGTTGCCACCCCGGTCGTCATCGTCCTGAACGCCGGGTGACTCGTCTCGGCGCCGTCCCAAGCCGAGAATCACAGCGGCCGCGAGGACCAGTACCAAGCCGACGACCAGGTCGAGCGACGCGTCCAGGTGCGGTTCGGTCGGGAGCGAGATCGCGCGTCCGAACAGTACGAAGGCAAGCACGATGACGATCGAGGTGAGGACCACGCCGGCGGCGTAGCGCAGCCCCGCCCGGCGACCGTCGGGTCCGGCGAGGAGGACCGTTTGCTCGGTCAACATGACCGGGCTGACCGCCCCGCCCAGGCCGAGCGGGATGACGATCGCCAGCGCCGCCAGCATCCATGTGACTATAGGCGGTCACTCGGTGGGTGCAGGGATGCTGATCAGTGTCTGCTGGCCGGCCGCGACGAACCTGCGCTCGTCGCCCTCGACCGCGAAGACCTCGAGCTGGCAGACCGTGAGGGTGCGGCCGGCCCTCAGCACGGTGCCGGTGGCTTCGAGGTGGTCACCGGACGCAGGAGCGAGCAGGTTGAGCTTGTACTCGACGGTGAGCACCTCAGAGGTCTGCGGCATCAGGGTCAACGCGGCGTACCCGCCGGCGGTGTCGGCGATCGCACCGGTCGCTCCGGCATGGACGTAGCCGCCCTGCTGGGAGACCTCGGGCCGACGGGGGAGCGTGATCCGCACCCGTCCAGGCTCGACGTGGGTGATGCTCGCGCCGAGCAGCCGCATCAGGCCCTGGCGGTCGAAACTGGCCTGGATCCGGGCCGCCACCGAGTTCGCGTCCTGTCCTGGGGACTGATCGGTCATGCGATTCTCCTACCAAAACTCGCCGGGCGCGGGGAATACGGTCGCATGTGGCATGGTTAGCTCTCTCGGTCGTCAGATTTCTGTGTACGTGGTTCACCTGTCACGCTCGCGGATTCGCTGCGAGTGTGTTGCCTTCTAGCCAGCGATGGCATGTGGGTCGCCGCTCCGAACGCGGCCGAGGTCCACGATCCGTGGATCGACATCCCAGCAAGGTAATGGAGACAAGGCATGGCACAGGGAACTGTGAAGTGGTTCAACGCTGACAAGGGCTTCGGCTTCATCAGCGTCGACGGCGGCAAGGACGACGTGTTCGTTCACTTCTCCGCCATCGAGGCGAGCGGGTTCCGCAGCCTCGAGGAGAACCAGCGGGTCGAGTTCGACGTCACGACCAGTGATCGTGGGCAGCAGGCCGCCCGCGTCCGCCTGATCTGATCCGGACAACACCAGCTCGGCGCCCGCACCATCTCGGTGCGGGCGCCGACTGCTGTGCGGCGTAGCCTGCCGGAATGGACGACGAGGATCGCATCGCGCTGTTCCTGGACTACGAGAACCTCGCCATCGGCGCCCGGGAGAACCTCGGGGGCATGGCCTTCGATGTACGTCCGATCGCCGACGCCCTGGCCGAGCGGGGGCGAGTCGTGGTCCGGCGGGCGTATGCGGACTGGTCCAACTTCGACGAGGACCGGCGGATGCTCACCCGGTCCCACGTCGAGCTGATCGAGATGCCGCAGCGGATGGGCGCCGTGCGCAAGAATGCCGCCGACATCAAGATGGCGGTCGACGCGGTCGAGCTCGCGTTCGTCCGCGACTACGTGTCGACCTTCGTCGTGTGCACCGGCGACAGTGACTTCACACCGCTGGTCTACAAGCTCCGCGAGCTCAACAAGAGTGTGATCGGAGTCGGTGTTCGCGCGTCCACGTCGGCGCTGCTTCCACCGGCGTGTGACGAGTTTCTCTACTACGACGAGCTGGAGGGCATCGAGCCCGGACAGCCACGGCGTGCGTCGCGGCGGCAGCGACGACCGGCCGCGTCGACAGCCCTGCGTGAGACTCCGCAAGACGCCGAGGATGCCGAGGACGCCGAAGACGTCCAGAAGGCCCGCGACCTCGACGGCCTCGCCGTGCTGGTGGCACAGACCCTCTCCGGCGTCCAGCGCACCAGCGGCCAGGTCACGGCGTCGACACTGAAGCGCACCCTGCTACGCAAGGACCCGACGTTCAATGAGGCCGACTACGGCTTCCGTACCTTCGGTGAGCTGCTGCGCCACCTGTCTCAGCGGCACGTCATCGAGCTTGCCGATGGGCCGACGAAGGGGGACCCCGAGGTTCTGCTGCCCGCGTTCGACGGTCAGGAGGAAGCCTTCGAGCTGCTTCGGTCGGTGGTGGAGGACCTGATCGACAAGTTTGGCCGGGCGGCGCTGTCCGGGCTCAAGGATCAGATTCGACGGATCCGGCCGGACTTCAGCGAGAAGCCGCTTGGGTATCGCAGCTTCCTCCAGTTCTGCCGCGCCGCCGACACCGCCGACGTCATCCGCCTCGAATGGGACGACGACGCCGACGACTACCTCCTGACGATCCCGCCACGATGAGGTGAGCAGGGTTGGCAGCGACGTGCGTGCGTCAGTCCGCCCCGGCCGTCCGGCCGGCGGCTGAACGGTCCACGACCGCGGTCGCGGCCGGCTACAGCTGTTGCATCTTGTGGAACGGGCTGACGATGCGAACGCTCTGCTGGCCGAAGTCGACCGTCACCGCGCTCGCCTCAACCCCGGTAACACGACCTACCCCATACGCGTCGTGACAGACCAGGTCGTCAATTTGGTACTGCTCGATCGTCGGCTCGGGCTCTGGCTGGAAGGGGCTACTGGCGAGATGGCGGCGCCTCGCCCCGGATGATGTAGTCATTTGACTTGAGTATGCGCCTCTTGAGGATCCGCCGCGACGGCGGCCTCGGCCCGGTGAGACTCGCGTCTGGGCAGGTCCGCGTTCGCGAATCCGGAGAGCCCGGCGGACCGCTGGATGCCGACCTTCGCAATGTCGTCTGCCGCCACGATCCGGATTCGGCTTCGGCTCGATCCACGCGAGTGAACATTTTGTGGACCCGCGAGCGTCGCGACATGCAAA
>DATFRX010000500.1:0-3365 GCA_035262905.1 Nocardioidaceae bacterium | reverse complement strand
TGATCAAGGCCGGGGCAGATCTGCCCAAGAAGTACAACCTGTCGAGCCTGCGGTTGCTCGGAAGCGTTGGCGAGCCGATCAACCCCGAGGCCTGGATGTGGTACCGCCGGGCGATCGGCGGCGACCGCTGTCCGATCGTCGACACCTGGTGGCAGACCGAGACCGGCGCCATCATGATCAGCCCGCTCCCCGGCGTGACGTCGACCAAGCCGGGCTCGGCCATGACCCCGCTGCCGGGCGTGGCCGCCGACGTGGTCGACGACAACGCGAAGCCGGTGCCCAACGGCTCCGGCGGCTACCTCGTGCTGACCGAGCCGTGGCCGTCGATGCTGCGGACCATCTGGGGCGACGACCAGCGCTACATCGAGACCTACTGGTCCCGCTTCCAGAACCTCTACTTCGCCGGCGACGGCGCCAAGAAGGACGAGGACGGCGACATCTGGCTGCTCGGCCGGGTCGACGACGTCATGAACGTCTCCGGCCACCGGATTTCGACCACCGAGGTCGAGTCGGCCCTGGTGTCGCATCCGAAGGTGGCCGAGGCGGCCGTCGTGGGCGCCACCGACGAGACGACCGGCCAGGCGGTCGCGGCCTTCGTGATCCTGCGGGCCGAGGCGGGTGACGGCGGCCCGGGTGTCGTCGGCGAGCTGCGCGACCACGTCGCCAAGGAGATCGGCCCGATCGCCAAGCCGCGCCAGATCATGGTGGTGCCCGAGCTGCCGAAGACCCGGTCCGGCAAGATCATGCGCCGCCTGCTGCGTGACGTCGCCGAGCATCGCGAGATGGGCGATGTCACCACGCTGACCGACTCGAGTGTCATGGACGCGATCCGCGACAAGCTCGACAGCGGGCGGCTCAAGCCCGAGGAGTAAACCGAGCCACATCAGCCAGCGGGAGTACGCCAAGATCATCCAGCTGGCGGATGTTGTAGGCGCCGGAGTACGCGAGCCTCGAAGGCATGAACGCCACGCGAAACGTCACCGCGGCCCCCACGCAGCCGCGGCGGCCCTGGCGGCTGTCCGCACCGGCTCGAAAGCTGACCCTGACGCTCCACATCATCACCGCGGTCGGCTGGATCGGCGTCGACTTCGTGCTCTTCGTCTTCGCCGTCACCGGCATGACGACGAACGACCCGACCACGCTGGCGATGTGCTACCGCGCGATCGACCTGTTCGCCGTGGTGCTGCTGCTCCCCCTCGGCCTGCTCTCGCTGGCCACCGGGCTGCTGCTCGGGTGGGGCTCGAAGTACGGGATCCTCCGCTATCACTGGGTCTTCTGGAAGCTCGTGCTCAACCTGGTGCTGACCACGCTGGTCCTCGTGCTGCTGCGGCCCGCCGTGTCCGATGCCGCTGACGCGGTCGCCGGCCCGACCGCCACGCTCAACGACCGGCTCGACCAGGCGCAGGCGAACCTGATCTTCCCGCCGACCGTGTCGATCACCGTGCTCACCTTCGCGACCGTCCTCGCGGTGTACAAGCCGTGGGGCCGCACGAAGTACGGCCGCCGCCGACTCGAGGCGGAGCGCCGACGCGAGCGGGGATGACAGGCTTGGGGCCATGGCCTCGGAGCGAGACACCGAACGCTGGGAGTTCTGGATCGACCGCGGCGGCACGTTCACCGACGTCGTCGCCCGGCGACCCAACGGCGCCCTGGTCGCCCGCAAGTTGCTGTCGGACAACCCGGAGCGCTACGCCGATGCCGCCGTCGAGGGCATCCGGCAACTGCTCGCGGTCGGGCCGGACGAGCCGATCCCGACCGATCGGATCGCCGCGGTGAAAATGGGAACGACCGTGGCGACCAACGCCCTGCTCGAACGCACCGGCGAGCCGACCGCACTGGTGATCACGTCCGGCTTCGGCGACGCCCTGCGGATCGCGTACCAGAACCGCCCTCGGATCTTCGACCGCCAGATCGTGTTGCCGGAGCTGGTCTACTCCCACGTCATCGAGGCGGACGAGCGGGTCGCGGCTGACGGCACCGTCGTCACGCCACTCGACGAGGCAGCCGTCACGCGCGATCTTCAGGAGGCGTACGACGACGGCTTCCGGTCGGCGGCGGTCGTGTGCCTGCACGGCTACCGCTATCCGGATCACGAGGCGACGATCGGCGCGACCGCCCGTCGGGTCGGCTTCACCCAGGTCTCGATGTCGCACGAGGCCAGCCCGTTGATGAAGCTGGTCTCCCGAGGCGACACGACCGTCGTCGACGCATACCTCTCGCCGATCCTTCGCCGCTACGTCGACCATGTCGCAGACGAACTGGGCGACACGCGTTTGATGTTCATGCAGTCCAACGGCGGACTCACCGAGGCGCACTCGTTCCGCGGTAAGGACGCGATCCTGTCCGGTCCGGCCGGCGGCGTCGTCGGCATGGCGCGGACCGCCGCAGCAGCCGGCTTCGACAAGGTGATCGGCTTCGACATGGGCGGCACGTCGACCGACGTGTCGCACTACGCCGGCGCGTTCGAACGCTCCCTCGAAACACTGGTCGCGGGCGTACGCATGCGCGCGCCCATGATGAGCATCCACACGGTGGCGGCAGGCGGCGGATCGATCCTGCAGTTCGACGGCAGCCGCTATCGAGTCGGCCCGGCATCGGCGGGGGCAGATCCGGGGCCGGCGTCCTACCGTCGCGGCGGCCCGCTCACCGTTACCGACGCGAACGTCATGCTCGGCCGGATCCAGCCGGAGCACTTCCCCCACGTGTTCGGCGCCGACGGAGCCCAGCCGCTCGATGCCGAGGTCGTGCGTCGCGGGTTCGATGCGCTGGCCGAGCGGATTCGGTCCGAGACCGGCGACGAGCGCTCGCCCGAGCAGGTCGCTGCCGGGTTCAGTGAGATCGCGGTCGCCAACATGGCGAACGCGATCAACAAGATCTCGGTCCAGCGCGGCTACGACGTCACCGAGTACACGCTCGCCACGTTCGGCGGCGCCGGCGGCCAGCACGCCTGCGCGGTCGCCGACGCCCTCGGCATGACCACCGTGCTCATTCACCCGCTGGCCGGCGTGCTCTCCGCGTACGGCATGGGCCTCGCCGACGTCACCGCGATGCGCCAGCAAGCCATCGAGGCCCCGCTCTCCGACGAGACCCTCGGCCGGGTCGCCGACGTCGTCAAGACACTCGAGTCGGAAGCGCGAGCGGAGTTGGCCGACGAGGGAGTCGCGAGCGAGCGGATCCGGTCGGAGCCGAGGGCTTTGCTCCGCTATGACGGCACCGACACGACCGTGGCCGTCGAGATCGGCTCGGTCGACCACATGCTCTCCGATTTCGAGGCGGTGTATCGCAGGCAGTTCTCGTTCCTGATGCCGGACAAGACCGTCGTCGTAGAGGCCGTGTCGGTCGAGCTGCTCGGCGAGGCACTACGC